>JALULU010000364.1 GCA_027040585.1 Acidobacteriota bacterium
TGCCTGGCACTTTCTTTAAAGTAAAATTAATCCGTAAAATCCAGGAATTTACCTATTACTTAGAAAAAAGGGAGTTAAGGGGTTAGGTTAATTCCTTTATCCTTCAAATGATATAAAATTCATTATCAATTTTATTAACTGATCTTTTTGTTCCGGTTGGCTTGCTGCAACAAGATAGCAAAGGGCGGTTAGAGTATTGCTATTAAATTTTTTTAAAATCTCCTCCTGTGACAGATTTTCATATAAAAACTTCAAAAATAGAAGTGCCCCAATCCTTTTATTCCCGTCTACAAAGGGATGATTTTTTATAATCAAATAAAGCAAATTTGCCGATTTTTCCTCAAGAGAAGGGTAAAACTCCTTGCCTCCAAAACTCTGATAAATTGTATTTAATGCACTCTCAAAAAGTCCTCTATCCCTCTCTATTCCAAATACTTCTGACGCCTCACCTTTTTTAATAAGATACTTCTTTAACTCTTCTATTGCTATTTTAGCCTCTTCATAATTTATCTTCTTTCTCTCTTTTCTTGTTATTTTTGCTTCAATTCTACCTGCATCAAACTCTTCAATCCACTTCCATACCAGAGCATATCTTTCAATAATTTCAAGTAGACCCTTTACCTCTTTTGCAGTGAGCGAAGGGGTTTTTATGTTTTCTCTTATAAATTTTATGGTCCTTTCAAGATCCTTTAACTTCTCTCCTGTAATCCTCTTCTCATTTATTGCATAGCCTTTAATGAGATAGTTTTTTAAAACATTGGTTGCCCAGATTCTAAACTGAGTTGCTTTTTTAGAATTTACACGATAACCAACAGCTATGATTACATCAAGGTTAAAATAACTAATTTTCCTCCTTACTCTTCTCTTTCCTTCCAATTGAACTGTTTCCATTTTGGAAACAGTTGAATTAGGGTTTAGCTCTCCTGATTTAAAAATATTCTTAATATGTTTTGATATAGCTGCTTTTTTAACATCAAATAAATATGCAATTTGATTTAAAGTTAGCCAGATAGTCTCTTCCTTTAACTGAACCTCAATCTTTTTATCCCTATCCTCAAAAATTACCAACTGACCCTTATTGTTCATTTTATAAATCCACCAAAATTCACTTTTGTCAAAGTTTTAATACTACATAATAACATATGTTATACTGAAAAAAGGGTTCAAATTTTCCTGCCTGGCACCATTTTACTTAACATAAAATAACATAACAGGTCTGATCCCGACAAAAACACCCCAAAAACAGGTCTGACCCCGAAAACTTGCGCCTGGCACCATATTGAATTCGTACACAGACAAAATTCAGACACAGACAAGAATGTCTGTGCTACATTCGTGTCTGGCACCAAATCTACCTTAGAATTAAAAATATTTTTGAAATTTTATAATTTTTTGAAATTATAATG
>JALULU010000365.1 GCA_027040585.1 Acidobacteriota bacterium
AGATGACGATATTGATATAGAGATAGAAGACAAAGATATAAGAATTGACACTTACCGCTCAAGCGGAGCTGGCGGACAACATGTAAACAAAACCGAAAGTGCCATCAGAATAACCCACATAGAAACAAATATTGTAGTTCAATGCCAAAACGACAGAAGCCAACACAAAAACAAAGCCGCAGCTATGAAAATGCTAAAATCTCGCCTCTACGAATACGAAATGGCAAAAAAACAGGCAGAACTAGACGGAGTAGAAAAAAGCGAAATAGGCTGGGGACACCAAATCCGTTCATATGTACTACAACCCTACCAACAAGTAAAAGACACCCGCTCCAACGAAGCCTTTACCAATGTAGAAGCTGTGCTAGATGGTGATATAGATAAGATGCTAGAGGGTGTGTTGATATCTCAGGCTAATGAGGGGTAACAGTTGATTATCCTTAGTCAGGAAATAATTTAATAGATAGTAATTCTTAAATTAATTAGCAAGGTTCATAAACAATGAGAAAAATAGATTTTTATATTCAAGAAACTATAAGTCAGTGTAATTATGCAATTTTTTCCTATAATGAATATAAGAAATCTTTAAAAAATTCAGATGTAAAAATGATTTTTTTACATCTACACCATTTTATACTGCATAGTACAAACTTAGATAAACTTATCTTTCCATATAACAATAATTTCAGAGATGATATTATTCAAAATGCACAACAAGGTATAGGTGAAAAAATTAAAACCATTAGAAAACTTAGAAATCATCTTGAACATTTTGATGAAAGATTAGATAAATATGTAAAAAATTACAATGGTCAAGCATATTTTGACTGTAATTTAATTACAGGTGCAAAAGGATTTCCCATTAATGATTGTTTGAGAGCACTTGATGGAAACTATTATATTTTTTATGGTGAAAAATTTAATATAGAAGAAATCTACATTGAATTATGTAACATATTAAAAACATTAAATACAAAAAATTAATACTAAAATATACAACAATTCAGATAAAATATTATTCTTCTCAGAATTTATAAAATTATAGCCAATTTATTGGCTATTCCTGCACAATTTGAGATTTTCGGAAAAAGAGATTTGATTAATTGTAGTGTTAAGAAAATGCAACTGTTTGAAGCTGAAAGCTGAGTTTTGCATTTTTAACGGAAATTAAGCAAATCTCCCGAAAATATCATTTCTTGTGCGATTTTTTTGTTTCGTTTTTTTCTAAAAAAAATGAAAGGAAAAGCTTACTGGCTCCCAAATTGTATTTGGGAGTAGATATACACAATGCACAAAAGTTGTTCAATCAGAAAAGACCTAAGCACTCCCAAATGCAATTTGGGAGTGAGAGAAACTTAAAACTTCAAACTTGCAACTTGAAACTTAAAACTTAAAACTT
>JALULU010000366.1 GCA_027040585.1 Acidobacteriota bacterium
AAATGTTGTCAAGCAATAAAAACAAGTAGGGCACCACAAAAGAAAAAAACAAAATCAATCCCCCAAAACCCCTGACTTATCACCACTTCACTTTTCTGTAACCATACCCTTAGGCGGAAGTCGGGAGTAAAATTGAAAAATACAACTATCTTTTAATTGGGGGACTTTTTGCTGGATTTTTATGGGAATTCTGGAATAGTTTTGCGATTAGCAGGTGGAAATACCACCTCCCTTTTTTAAATACCCCTAAAATTTTTGAGATGCCCTTGTTGGGGTACTTTGGTTTTATGCCTTTCGCAATTGAAGTCTATTTTATCTATTCTTTTTTGAAATTTGTTGAAAAAAAATCCTCTAAAATAATAAGATTTTTCCTCTATTTAATAGTTTTAATTGAAATTCCATTTACCTTTTATCTCATAGACAAATTTACAGTTGTCTAAATATCTGGATTCCCATAGCAGTATAGACATTTACCGCTACATTTATAGTACCATCCAATATCCCAGCTTTTTGTACATTTACAGTAAGTTCTTTGACCTTTTGCCCCTTCAGTTGTCGTAAGCTCTCCTTCAGGGTGCAATTTGTTTAAAAGTTCCCCCGAGATACACCCCCTTGTTGTAAGGTTTTTCTCTGCACACCAGAGAAGTTCAATGTTTTTCTCTTTTGCTATCCTTTTCATGTACTCTATAACCTCTTTCCTTTCCCTTTTCTCAAATTCCATTGGGATTATGCCGTATTTTTTAAGGTTCTTAATTACCTTTGGGTAGATATCCAAAAAACTTGTGATAAATGTATTTATTCCATGTTTTTTGCATTCTCTAACTATTTCAGGAAAGAATTTATAGTTTGTAAATATTTCCTCATTTTTCATTTTAAGTTTTACAATTGGGTCAAATCTGATATTTATCCTTTCTGGCGATTTTACAAATTCTATTAAATCTGGGAGAATTTTAAAAATTTCCCTTTTGTCTGGAATTCCCCTTTCAAGTATTGTATTTCCCATGCCAGTTATTGAAAGTAAAATAAAAATTTGGGAGTATTTTAGTAGTGTTTCCCTCAGTTTTTTGTGGTAAATCAAATTTAATGGATTTTTTGTCCATATGACAACTGTATGGACTTTTTCGGGAGGTATTTTTTCATTTAAAATTGAAATAAATTTATCTGGGTAGGTGCTGACTAAATCAACCCTTCTACTTGCAGAAATTATTTTTAACATTTTAGAGAAATGTGAGGTTAAAGTGTTTTGAATTTTCCCTTAAAAATTTAATGGAGGAATTTGTAATTTCAATAAAATTTAAAAGGGGATCTCCACTTTTTAAGTACTTTTTAACAGGAAGTAGTTTTTCAAGGATTGAAGATTCAAGTCCAAAAAGGAGTGAATATGCTCCCTCAATGGAAACTTCGCTTTCTTTAATTTTTTCAAGAAAAAATTTAAATTTTTCTGCCGTATTTTCAACTGTAAATAATTCATCTTTTAGAATATTATCTGAAGGTTTAAAATTTCTTAAAAACTCTTTTCTTTTTAAATTATTTTCCTTTAGAAAGTCTGTGATATTTTGAAAATAAAAATCATCACTAAAGGTGCCAGAGAAAAACTCCAGCACCTCATCATAGATTTCAAGTGTATTTAAAATTTCTTCCTTTAAGTTATTTTTCATCTGTTAATGTGAGTTCTTTATAAAGATTATTTGCATTGCTAAACTCTTTTAAGATAAAAAGGAAATATCTAATATCTACACTAATTGTCCTTGTGAGTTTATCGCTATAAAGATAGTCACTACTCATGCTCTCATAATTTCCGTCGAAGGCAACTCCCACTAAATTTCCATATTTATCCATAACAGGGCTTCCTGAATTTCCACCTGTAATATCTGTATCTGCTAAGAAATCCACTGGTACATCATTTATGTTTTTGTCATAGTATTTTTTTGCAATATCACTTTTATAGAGTTTCTTTAACTTTTCAGGTGCGTCAAAGGGTGGTTTGCCTGTATCCTTTTCCATAACCCCTGTAAGCGAGGTAATGTATTTATACCAGACGGCATCCCTTGGTGAATAGCCTCTAACAGTTCCATATGTAAGTCTCAAGGTTCTATTTGCATCTGGATAGAGAATTTCACCCTTTTTGTAGTCTTTAATTGCCTTTATATATTCTGGTTGTAGTTTGGTTAGCTTTCCTGAAAATCCAAGGAAATCAGACCTTAAACTTTCATAATATGGATAGAGTTTACTGAAGAAATTAATTGCAGCATCATTTGTTCTCATCAACTCATCTTTTGTCATATCAAACATTTCCATTCTGTCCTTTTCATTTCCAAGCATAGAATTCTTGTACATGTTATCTATAAAAGTTCTGATAGCTTTATCCTTTTCTTTGCCCTTTTTATTTCCATATATTTCCTTAATTGGTGTAGGCACAATATTTTCAGGTAGTTCGGATATGGATTTTAAAAAGTAAAAGGTCATCTCTTTGTCAACTTTGGGATTGTAGTTTCTCCCCATAAACATAAGTGACCTTTTTAAATCGGGAATATCTTTAGTTAAATAGCCAGGTTTTCTCTTAAGATCGGGTTTTCCCTTTTCAATTGAGTAGTTGTAGATTTTATTTGCAAAGTTCATTAAATCTGAGCCAAAGTTCATTATAGACATCAGGAAATAGTATTTATATTTTTTACCAATCTCATCTGTTAACTCTTTAAAATTTTTCATTAACTTTGCATATTCAATATATTTTTTCTCATTATTTTTTTTGTAAAAGTTAAGTATATTTTCCTCAAGTTGTTTTTTTACTTCATATACCCTGTTTTTCTTAAGTCCTTCTACCATCCCCTGATTGTTTTTATAGACATTTTGTAGCATCTTTAACTTCATTGCCACCCTGATTTTAATTTCAGGGTTCTTTTTGCCAGCATTTTCAAGTATATCAATCATATCTTTAAAAACCTTAAGTCTAAAGCCATATTTACTATCTAAAGCATATTTAATTTGATAGGATGTTTCATATCTCATAGTGGTTCCAGGATAACCCATTATCATCACATAGTCACCTTTATTAATGCCGGCAGTTGAAATCTTTAAAAACTTTTTTGGATGGTATGGGACATTCTCCTTTGAATATGGCGCTGGTTTACCATCTTTAGATACATAAACCCTGAATACTGAGAAATCCCCTGTATGTCTTGGCCACATCCAGTTATCAATCTCTCCACCATAGTTTCCTATGGATCTCGGTGGGGCGTATACAAGTCTTACATCCTCAATTTCAAGGTATCTAAAAAGGTAGTAGTTAAGTCCACCAAACATTGGAACTACAGTGCATTTTAGCCCACTTTTGTTGTGTTCCCTGGTCTCTATTTCTTTTATTTTGTCCTCAATTGCCCTTCCAATGCTTTCAGGTGACATTCCTTTCTTGATGACACTTTTTACCTCTTTTGTTACGTCTTTAAAGTCATTAAGCACCAGGCACTTTGTATCAGGTGCTCTGAGTTCTTCATCCTTTGTTTTTGCCAGAAATCCCTTTGCTATATAGTCAGTTTTTGCAGTTGAGTTAAACTGAATTGCACCAAATGCAACGTGGTGATTTGTAAGTACAAGTCCATCCTTTGATATAAATTCTCCAGTACCTCCATCAATTATACATACTGCATCTTTTAAGGCCTTTACTTCGTTTTCAGTTAGTTTAAGTCCCTTTTCTTTCATCTTTTTCATTGGTAATTGATTTAAAAGGAACATTCCCTCATCTGCCATTAGAAAAATGGTGGCAAAAATAACAGCAAAAATGATAATAAGAAATCTTTTCATAAATACACTCCACTTTTAGATTTTAATAAGGATAAATATACGATTTTTTTAAAAAAAAGTTAAATATTATTTTTTACCAAAGTTAAATAGATTTCCAGCCTGATAAATTTCCATCTGCACCTTTGAAAAGGGCTTTGCATGTATAAAAAGGTTTTTAGTAAGATTTTTTATCTCACCTGTTTTAAAATCAACTAATACTTTGTCTCCTGTGTCTCCTATTTTAACATCTTCTGGATATTCTAAAATGGGTAGTCCTGAATTGATACAATTTCTCTTATAAATTGCCCCAAAGGATTTTGCCAGTATTGCTGAAATTCCCAAGGCAATAAAGCAGTCAACTGCCTGTTGCCTTGAAGATCCTGCTCCAAAATTTTTCCCAACAACAAGGATATCCCCCTTTTTTGCCCTTTTGGAAAAGTCCTCCCACCCCTTTAAATTTCCAAAGGCATATTTTCCCATTTCATTAATATCTGTAATGTGGAGATGGGAATTGTGGAAAATCATATCTGTATCTATGTCGTCAATTAAATTTCCCTTTTCGTCTGTTATACACCAGATTTTTCCCTCTATTTTTGTTTCTCTTTTCATAATTATTCCTCCTACATAAATAGCTCAGGGGAAGTAATTTCACCTGTTATTGCTGAGGCAGCAGCTACAGCTGGACTTACAAGAAATGTCTTACCCTTACCCTGTTTTCCAGGGAAGTTTCTATTTGATGTATTTAGTGAAATATCCCCTTCCCCTGTCATTCCAACATGTCCTTCAGCACACCCTGCACAACTTGGGTTTAAAATTATTGCCCCCGTTTCAAATAGCTGAGAAAGTATATTTTTTTCAAGCAATTCCCTGTATACCCTTTTTGTGGCAGGCACAATCGATAGAATAACCCCTTCCTTTACCTTTTTTCCATTTAATATTTTTGCAACTGTTTCAATATCTTCGGTCCTTCCATTGGTACAGGATCCGATGTAAATGGTATCCACCTTTTCTCCCTTTAAATCATCAACATTAAAGACGTTATGTGGATGAGGTGGAGCAGCAATTTGAGGCTTTATCCCGCTTATATCAATTGTGATTTCCTTTTCATATTTTGCATCAGTATCGCTGTTTATAACTTCAAAATCATTTTTACCAGTAAAGGATTTTATTTCATTTTCAACCTCTTTATTTATGGGAATAAATCCTACAATTCCCCCCATCTCTGTTACCATGGAGCAAAGTGTAATCCTCTCATATAATTTCATATTTTCAACAGCGCTTCCATAAAACTCTATTGCCCTCCCAAGTGCAAAGCTTGTCTTTATCTCCTTTAAGATGTAAAGGGTTACATCCTTTGCTGTTACTGGATACTCATACTTTCCCTTTATATTAATTTTTACGGTTTCAGGTACCTCAAACCAGTTCTTACCAGTTTTAAAGATAAATGTTATGTCCACATCCCCCATTCCCTGACCAAAGGCTCCAATTGCCCCAACTATGTTGTAGTGACTATCTGTTCCAACTGCTGTAACCCCAGGCTTTATGATACCTTCCTCCATTAGAACGTGGGATCCAATCCCTGCATCAACGTCGTAGACTTTTATATTGTATTTTTTTGCAAATCTTCTACAAATTGACTGATTTACTGCATATTTTATGTTTTTTGGTGGCGCCACAAGGTCAAAAGTGAAAAAGGTCTTTTCAGGATTTTCTAAAGGAGTATCTCCATATTCCCTTTCATAGTGTTTTACAACATTTGGACCCCCAAAATCCCTTGCGGACCTCACATCAAGATCAATCCATATTGTTTTACCAGGTGAAACTTCATCTTTTGTGTGTTTTTGAAAGATTTTTTCAATTATTGTCTTACCCATTTTTTACCTCTTTTAAAGCTTTCTTGCCACTTCTTCTGCCACTTCAAGTGTGGTGTTATTTCCGCCCATGTCATAGGTTCTAACTTTTTCTTCTTTTATTACAGTTGCAATACTATTTTCAAGTTTCATTGCCATATCCGTTTCCCTTAACCACTCAAGCATAAGTTTTACAGTAAGTAGCATTGCCATTGGATTTACTTTGTACTGACCTGCATATTTTGGTGCAGATCCGTGGGTTGGTTCAAAAACAGCATATTTTTCCCCAATATTAGCAGATGAAGCAAATCCAAGTCCACCTACAAGTTGTGCGGATAGATCTGAGATTATATCCCCAAAGAGATTTTCAGC
>JALULU010000367.1 GCA_027040585.1 Acidobacteriota bacterium
CGCATCAAATCATCTAAAATGACACCGTAAGTCACATTGATAAATCATTTGAAATGACACCATAATTCAGGTAGAATATACAGTTAATTTAATTAACGTTTAAGTAATTAACCGTAAAACTACCTATGAATACCGAAGCTAGAAAACAATATATGAAAACACTAAGAGAAAAGTACTTTAAAGCAGATAAAAAAGAAAAAGGATTAATTCTGGATGAGTATTGTCGAAATACGGGACAAAATAGAAAATATGTGATTAAGAAGTTTAATTACAAAGTAAAACTAAAAGATAAAAAGGATTACAAAAAAAGAAAAAAGAAATATGATGGACAAGTTGTTGCTAAATTGATAGAATTTTGGAAAATATTTGATTATCCCTGCGGTCAAAGATTGAAACCGATTATTAAAGAAGAATTGGAAAGATTAAGAAACTTTGGTGAAATAGAATGTAGTGATAAAATTGCCAAACAATTATTAAAAATCAGTTCGGCAACCATAGACAGAAGATTGGATCATGAAAAAGAAGTTTTAAAATTAAAAGGAAGATATCGCAAGAAAAGCAGTTCTTTTTTACTTAGCACCATTCCCACCAAAACCGGTGCTGAATTTGATAAAAATGAAATTGGTAATGTTCAGATAGATTTTGTAGAAAGCTGTGGAGCTAGTGTGGCCGGAGAGTATGTTAATAATCTCTCTATTGTCGATATTTCATCATCTTGGTGGGAAGGAGAGGCTGTTATGGGTAAAGGACAAACAAGGGCTTTAAAAGCCATTGATTCCATTAGGAAAAGGATGCCATTTGGTTGGATAGAAATGCATCCTGATAACGGAACCAATCTTTTAAATTATGCTACTTATCACTATTCGGAAACAAGGGGTATTGCTTTATCCAGATCCAGGTCTTATCATAAAAATGATAATTGTTTTATTGAACAAAAGAATTCCACTCATATCAGACAAGTTATCGGTTATTTCAGATATGATACCGTTAAAGAAATGGGGATATTAAATGACCTGTATAAAAATGAATTGAGTGATTACAAAAACTTTTTTCAACCGGTTATTAAGTTAAAAGAAAAAGTAAGGGTGAACGGTAAAATACATCGTAAATATGATAAAGCAAAAACACCTTACCAAAGATTAATGGAATCAGATCAAGTTAGTTTAAAAACCAAGATAAAATTAAAGAGAAAATATGATTCCCTTAATCCGGCGGAATTAAAAAGAAACATTGATAAAAAGTTAAATAATTTGTATAAAGTGTATAGTAAGAAACAAGGTAAACAGTATTTTAAAAAAGCTAATTCATTTAAAAAATTAAAAGCTTCTATGGTGTCATTTTAAATGATAGATTTTTCAGGATTTCGGTGTCATGATTAAATGATTTGACAGG
>JALULU010000368.1 GCA_027040585.1 Acidobacteriota bacterium
TAAAAAAAGAGTATGCTTTTCTCTTGACTGAAAACATTCCACATATTTTAATTTTGGGACCACCAAATGTAGGCAAAACAACTCTTTTAAAAGCACTAATAGGTGAAACTAAAAATGTTTTAAGAAAATTAATTGACGACGAAAACTACATAGACAATGTTTTTAAAGTGACAGACACCCCAGGTTTTAAAGATTTTTTTGACTTATCCAGTTGTGATTATATTGAGGAATATACTAAAAATGCATCTCTAATAATTCTTGTTTTTAATGTAATGTACAATATAACTGAAGAATCTAAAAAATTTTATAAATTTCTGAAGGAAAAAAATGAAAATGTTATTGTTGTACTAAATAACATGGATAAACTTCCCAAAGATGAACTCTATTTTAAAATTATTGAAGCAGAAAAAGTTTTAAATACTGAAGTTATCCCTATTTCAGCAAGATATGGTAAAAATATAAAAAAAATTTTTTCAATTATAATAAATAGCAATCTTCCATTAATATTTTCTTTAGGTGAGAAAATACCTGAATTAAGGGAAGAACTATCAAATAGAAGAATAAGGAAAGGTGTCTTAAAATCAGTTCTTGTCACCTCAAATCCATTGCCAATTGCCGATGTATTTCCACTTTTAGCCATACAAATTGCACTTGTTCTTGAAATTTCTAAAATATATGGCAAAGAGATAACGGCAAAAAGGGCCAAAGAAATAATTTCAACCATAACAGGTGGTATTTTCTTTAGAACTCTTTTTAGACAATTTTCAAAATTGATACCAGGTGCCGGTATATGTTTAAACATAGGTATTGGAGCATCTGGAACATATGCCATTGGTAAAGCTGCCCAATATTATTTCTCTCAAAAAGAAAATGTTCATGAAAAGGAATTAAAAGATATATACAAAAGGGAATTAAAAAAATATCTTAAAGAAAAAAAGGAGGACAAAAGTGAAAATTAAAGCAACTGAGATACGTAAAGGAATGATTTTAGAAATTGATGGAGACTTATACTATGTCCATTCTTTCACACACCTAACACCTGGTAAAGGTCAGGCACTCATCCAGACAAAACTAAAAAATCTACAAAGTGGCAGAATGATAGATAAAAGATTTTCCTCAAGTGATAAGGTGGAAAAAGCCTCTTTAGAACAACAACAGATGCAATACTTATATCAAGACGGAGATACATACCATTTTATGAACACTGAAAATTACGAACAAATATCCCTACCTGCCGATTTGCTTGGAGAAAGTGTTAATTTTTTAAAACCCAATATTGAAATATCTGTAAATTTTTACGATGGGGATCCCATAAGCATTGATTTGCCGACAGTTGTTGAACTTGAAGTAATTGAAACAGAACCAGGTCTTAAAAATGCCACAGTTTCAAATGTAAATAAACCAGCAAAATTGGAAACTGGTGTAATAATACAGGTTCCACAATTCATTAATGAAGGAGATATTATAAAGGTAAACACACAGACTGGCGAATACGTTAGCAGAGCCTAAAAATAAATGCTTGATGTCTTAATAACAGTTCCATGTTACAACGAAGAAGCAATTCTTGAAAATAGTATAAAAGATCTCTTTAGATTTTGCTGTAATAATTTTACAAATTTAAAATGGAAAATAGTAATTGGAGATAATGCCTCTACAGATAGAACTTCTATTATTGGAAAAAAGGTGTCCAATAACTTTAAAGAAGTGGATTATTTTTTTCTCAAAAAAAAAGGGAGAGGCTTAGTACTGAGAAATATATGGGAAAAATATGAAAGTAAAATATATATCTATACTGACGCAGACCTTTCCACATCTTTAATCCATATAAATGAGTTAGTTGAGTCAATTTTAAACAACAATTGTGAAATAGCCATTGGGTCAAGGTTAATAGTCAATTCCAACGTTATCAACAGATCACTTTTTAGAGAAATAACTTCCAGAATATACAACAAAATAATTAAAACCACTTTTAAAACCCATTTTCATGATGGACAGTGTGGGTTTAAAGGTATTTCAAGAAAAGTTAGAGAAAATATATTGCCATTGGTTAAGGATAATTACTGGTTTTTTGATACAGAAATGCTAATAATTGCTGAAAAACGCAACTATAAAATATGCGAAATTCCTGTAAGATGGAAAGATAGAGATAGTAACAGTAGCAAAGTAAAAGTTTTTAAAGATTCTATTTATTTCTTAAAAGAAATTAAAAGACTTAAAAGTGAATTAAATGAAAAAATTTAATCACTGCTTTTTTTCATCTTTAAATTTCACAATTATATAATTTTCGTTTTTTGGAACAACATCATATCTTTTTTCAATTTCTTTTTTAATTTCATTGGGATCTTTTTTCAATTTGATAATTTTTTTCTTCAAAAGATCTCTTTTTCTTTTTAAGATTTCAAATTTTTTTTGTTCTATAACATATTTTTCCTGTGTATTTTTATATGCAATATAACCATTGGGACTTAGAACTAAAAAAAGTATTGAGGCAATAAAAAAGACTAAAAGAACAATCTCAATTAATTGCTTCTTTCCCGTTTCTTTAAGTTCCTTATCCATTTAACTCACCTAAATCAAATATATTTCCAGGTGAAAAAATTAAATTGGGATCCAATTCTCTCTTAAAATTTTTCACCCATTCAAAAGTCATATGGTTATAATAATATTTTAGAAACCTTTTCTTAACCTTACCAATTCCATGTTCAGCAGTAATGGTCCCGCCAATTTTACATACATATTCAGAAATATTTTCAACTGCACTTAACATTCTATCCTTTTCATATCCATTTTTAGTTATCAAATTAAAATGTGGATGGCCATTTCCCACATGGCCAAAACAAAAAACATTTTCCCTATTAAAACCATAGATATTTAAAATCTCCCTGAAATGCTCAATTGTACTTAAAAGGTCGTCAATAAAAACTGCCCAATCTGTTGATATCTTCCCACCGCCTTCTAAAATAAACTTGTTAGAAATTTCATTTATGGTGGAAGGAATGAAATGCCTGAACTCCTTTAATTTTTTCTTTTGCGAACAGGTCTCAGCAACTAAAATATCATCCACAAGGACGTTATTCTGCTCAAAAAATAAGAGCCAAAAATCAAAGAGTTTTTCCTCATCTTTCTGGCCAACTTCAAATTCCATAAATATCAGAAAATCGCCATTAATCTTAAAATCATCCCTTTTTTCTTTCAAAAGCTTTACACAGTTACTATCGAAATACTCAAGACATCTCACATCAAGATTATTAGCCCTTATCTCCCTACAAAATAAAATGGCATCTTTTTCACTTCTAAATGGAAGAAACATTGCATAAAATTTGTCAATTTTATCAATCAACTTTAACTCAACCTTTGTAATAAATCCTAAGGTCCCCTCAGATCCTATAAAAAAATCTATTGGATTTTGAAATCCAAAATAACCAGCACAATTTTTTTCAGAGACTTTCCTGCTTAAATAGATATCCTTACCATCTGGAAGCACAATCTCAAGCCCGGTTACCCAATTTCTAAAGGGACCATACTTTAAGGTCCTTGCCCCTGAGGCGTTTGTAGAAACACAACCGCCAATTGTACATTCATTTTCACTTGTGGGATCTGGTGGAAAAAAGAACCCATTTTCTTCAATGAATTTTTTAAATTCCCCGAGGTTGACACCTGGCTCCACTGAAACTATTTTTTTCTCAAAATTAACATCTAAAATTTTGTCAAATTTCTCTGAGGAAATCAAAAAGCCCTTTTCAGCAACACAACTTCCAGTAGTTGAAGATCTCAAGGCAACTGGTGTTAAACACTTTTTACAATCATTTGCCCACTTAATAATCTCTATAACCTCCCCTTTATTCTGAGGCCTATAAAGCCCCTCTGGAAAACCTGTAAAACCAAGCGCATCACTATTGTAAGAATTTAATACTTCAATATCCCTTATAAATCTTTCTTCTATATCCATAAAAAGTATTATATCAGATTTAAAAATTTATTTTATAATTCTATTTTACAACCTTTGGGAGAAATTAAATGTTGAAAAAAGTCTTATTTTTTATATTTCTTTTAATACTCTTTGCAAATACTTTTTCACAAAAAAATTCTCCTTCCCCTTCCATTTCTTGTCAGAATCCATGCTATAACGTTGGAAAAGTAAATGCCAATAAAAAATCCATATCTCATACTTTTATAATAAAAAATATAGGAGATAAGAAACTTATAATTAAAAAAATAATACCTACATGTGGATGCACAAAATATAACATTTCCAAAAAAGAGCTTAATCCCGGCGAAACTACTTCTGTATCAATAACAGTCAATATAAGTGATAAATTTGGCAATTTTGAAGAAGGACTTTATTTAAAAACGAATGACTCAAAATCTCCCACCTTTTATCTTTGCATAAAAGGGAATGTCATAGTTGATTATTTAATTTATCCAGAAACAATTTACTTTGGAAAATTTCATCCTCGGGAATATAAAAATCAAAAAGACTTATTTAATTTGAGAATTTTCTCTAAGAAAATAAAAGGAATCAGCTCAATTAATATTGACAACCCTTTACTCGGATACAATACCAAATTTGATAAGAAAAACAATATATACACCATAATTTTATATTTCAAAAAAAAACCATCTCTGGGATATAGGGAAGGTCTTATTACAATTACTTTAGACTCAAACAAAGAAATTCAGAAAAAAGTTGCATATTCTTACGAAGTGGTTCCAGAAATAAAAGTAAGTCCAGAAGGAATTAACCTATCGACTCTAAAGGAAAACTATCCCCATATATCTTTTTTTTATATTTATTTTAAAACACCTTTTAAAATTTTGGACGTTTCCCTTCCAAAAGGATTTTCATATGAAATTGAAAAAATCAAATCTAAAACTAAAATTTGTATTTATAAATTTAAACTTATACTGTTAGATGAAAATTTTTGTCCAAAATGGGAAACAAAAAACATTTTAATCAGGACATCTTTTGAGAAAGATCCCTTAATTGACATCAAAATAATAAATAATTTAAAAAAGTAACAAAAATCACTATCTATTTTTTATTTATTATTCTATAATTAAATAGACCTCCTATATGGAAGCCGGAAGGAAAGATAACTTTATTAGGTTATCGCCTCCCATAGATGACGCCCACCAGTGATACACTTCTGAAAAAAGGCCTCCCAAAAAAGGGAGGCCCCAGCGTTAACCAATAACCTTTTAAAACTTTTTAAAATGTAATATAATGTTTTTGAGAGAAGAGATGGAATATAGGCTTTTTTATGGAAAAAATCGGTAAATATGAAATCAAAAATGTAATTGGAAAAGGCGCTATGGGAATAATTTATAAGGCATTTGACCCCATTATAGAGCGCTATGTGGCAATTAAGATGATGGGTACTGAAGTCATTAACGACCCAGATTTGAAAAAAAGATTTTATAGAGAAGCAAAAGCGGCAGGGACACTACACCACCCTCAGATAATTGTTGTATACGATTTTGGAGAAGAAAACAATACTCCTTACATTGTAATGGAATATCTCGAAGGTAAAGATTTAAAAAAAGTTTTAAAAGATAGAGAAAAACTTTCTTTAGACAAAATCCTGGATATTGGAATACAAATTTCCGAGGGTCTTTATTTTGCACACAAAAACAACATAATTCACCGTGATATAAAACCTGCAAATATCTTTTTATGTAATGACGGTTCAGTAAAAATTCTTGATTTTGGTGTTGCTTTTGTACTAAATAGTACCTTAACCCAATCTGGGGTATTACTTGGATCTATTGGATATATGTCCCCTGAACAAATTATGGGACAAAAGGTAACAGGTGCCGCAGACCAATATTCAGTTGGGGTAATTTTATATGAGTTAATTACTGGTATAAAGCCTTTTATAGGTCCAGATGTGAATTCAACAATAAAGGCAATATTAAAAACAGATCCTTTCCCCCCATCAAAAATTTTTGATGAATGCCCAAGCGA
>JALULU010000369.1 GCA_027040585.1 Acidobacteriota bacterium
ATCATACAGAGGGTGATATAATTGATGGGAAGGTTGTACATAAGACAAATTTTGGTGCTTTTGTTAGTCTTGATGATGGTGTAGA
Source organism: Acidobacteriota bacterium (assembly GCA_027040585.1). Classification (GTDB taxonomy): domain Bacteria; phylum Acidobacteriota; class JAAYUB01; order JAAYUB01; family JAMOQF01; genus JAMOQF01. Next base: position 86 of record JALULU010000369.1, read on the forward strand.
AGCTCTTTGTCATGTATCTGAACTTGATAGATCAATTGAAGACTTAGAAATAGGGGAAAAAATAAAAGTAAAAATAACAAGTATAAACCTTTCAGAAAGGAAAATTGGAATTACAGCTAAAGACCTTATACCTTTGAAAGAAAGGATAAAAAAACAAATTTTGGAATTGGAGGAGGGAAAAGGAAATGACTAAAATGGAATTAATAAAGTTAATTGCTGAAAAAATGGGAATAACACAGAAAGAAAGTGCAGAAGCAGTTAATTTAATTTTGGAATCCATGGCGGATACACTATCAAAAGGAGAAAGTATAAAAATTAAGGGATTTGGCGTTTTCAATGTAAAACAAATGGAAGAGAAAATTGCCAGAAACCCGAAAACAGGTGAAAAGGTAAAAGTACCACCCAAAAAAGTTGTAAGATTTAAACCTGGAAAAGAACTTAAAGAGATGGTAAACGAGTAATATGGATTATTTATGGACTCCCTGGAGATATCAATATATTAAGAAAGCAAGTGAAAATAACCAAGAAGGATGTATTTTTTGTAAACTTCCTAAAGAGAATAAAGATGAAGAAAATTTCATTCTTTACAGGGGAAAATATAATTTCATAATTCTAAACAGGTTTCCTTATACAAATGGACACTCAATGATTGTTCCCTTCAGGCATTTTGGTGAATTCCATATGATGACTGATGATGAAGGAAATGAAATATTAAAACTTACAAAAACGCTTCAGAAGGCACTTATTGAAATTTACAATCCCGAAGGATTTAATATAGGATTTAATCAGGGAAAATGTGCAGGAGCAGGGGTTGCAGATCACCTACATTTACACGTTGTTCCTCGCTGGACAGGAGATTCTAATATGGTTTCAATTATAGGAGAGACAAGAATAGTTCCAGAAGATTTAAAAACAACATATAACAAACTTAGCAATGTTTTAAAAAATCTATAAAATAGGTGAAAAAATGGCTTTTTATATGACAAAAAAAACATATGAAAAATTTCAAAAAAGACTTGAAGAAATCCAAAAAGAAAAATATGTTGTGGCTAAAGACCTTCAGGTAGCAGCATCTTATGGCGATCTGTCTGAGAATGCAGAATATGATGCAGCCAAAGAAAGAAAGGAAATGCTTGCCATTGAAGAATTAAAAATAAGGGATAGACTCGCAAATGTTGTTTTAATAGAAGAAATGGATTTACCTGATAAAAAAGTAACCATTGGTAAAAAAGTTAAGATTTTGGACAAGGAAACTGGGGAAGAAATGGAATTTGCCATTTTAGGTGAATTTGACGAGTGGGATGGAATAGAGGTAATTTCCATAAATGCACCCCTTGCAAGGGGATTATTAAATACAAAAGTTGGAAGAACCGCAGAGGTAAAATTGCCAAAAGGTGTAAAATACTATAAAGTTTTGTCAGTGGAAAATCTTTTTAAATAACAAAACTATTTTTTTTCTATCCACTTTTCATACAACTTATTATATTCTTTTTTAAAGGCTTTTTTTACTTTATTTGAACTTAAATGTATCATAACATTTGAGGTCGATAAAATATAGGGTGCAAAAAAAGACCTTTCCACAAGATTTTCCTTAAACGAAAAGGTTACCATAACTATTAGAATTCCAGCCACAATGAGCCACGCCCTTATAAAACCAAGAAGCATACCTATAAGTCTATCAAGCCACTTTAAATTTGCTGCTTTTATCAATTTATTAAAAAGGAAAATAAGAAGTGCTGATAAAGCAATTATTCCCAAAAAAATTGTGAGAAAACCAAGAACATTTCTAATAACAGCGCTATTTACAAATCCGATAAAAACACTTCCCACACTTTCATAATAATAAGTTCCAAGATATATTCCAATTATAACCGAAACGATGGAAAAAAATTCCCTGATAAAACCCTTTATAAAACTGAAAAAAATTGAAATTGCAAAAATAATTAAAATCAAGATGTCTAAACTATTCATCTGCAACCTCAAAATGTTTAAGTAAATCCTCACCTGTTAAAATTCTATATATTTCAAGATATTTCTTTGAAGTCATATCAATAACATCTTGAGGTAATTCTGGGGGAACACTTTTTCTATCCCAATTGCTATTTAACAAAAAATCTCTGACATACTGTTTATCATAAGAAAATTGTCCCCTCCCCGATTCATATTGTGAAAGGGGCCAGAATCTTGAACAGTCAGGGGTAAAAATCTCATCAATTAAAATCAACTTGCCATCAATAATTCCAAATTCCATCTTGGTATCGGCTAAAATTATTCCTCTCTCATAAGCATAGTTATGAGCTTTTAAATATAGGTCAATGGAAGTATCCCTTATCTTTTTTGAAAGATCTTCGCCTATTAAGTCAGACATTTTTTGAAAGGATATGTTTTCATCATGCCCCTCTTCAGCCTTGGTAGATGGAGTAAAAATTGGCTCAAGTAGTTTTTCAGATTCCTTTAAACCTTCAGGTAATTTTATTCCACACACCTCACCATTTCTAAGGTATTCTTTCCATCCAGAACCAGAAATATAACCCCTTACAATACATTCGACCATAATTGGCTTTGCCTTTTTAACTAAAACAGCCCTTCCATTTAAAAATCTTTCATATTCTTTAAATTCCTCAGGAAATTTATCAACTTCATAGGTTATGATGTGGTTCTCTATTATATTCCTAAAAAAATCAAACCAGAACAAGCTCAGCTTATTTAAAACTATTCCTTTAAATGGAATTAGTGACTTTAAAACAAAATCGAAGGCTGAAATCCTATCAGTTGTGATAATTAAAAGATTTTCGCCAAGATCTACAATTTGCCTTACCTTTCCTTCCTTAATTTTAAAATTCTCCTTGAAATTAACCCTTAAAAGTGGGGTTATAACTTCTTTACCTGCCATTTATCACCTCTAAAATTTTCTGGAAATCTCATTATACAATTTTTCCACAATCTCTAAAATCTTTTTTCCATCCTTTTCACTGTAAATGTGTTTTCTGATTTTTGAAGCCCCATCAAAACCATGAATAAAAAATGTAGAAAACCTTTTCATTTCACCAGCTTTTGCCTTATCCGGTAAATTTTGGTCAAGTTTTTTTAAAATTTTAACAAGTATTTCAATTTTTTCAATAAATCCCCTTTCTGGAAATTTTCCCATTTCCAGAAATTTATAAGTATCACAAAATATAAAGGGATTTTTTGTAACCCCCCTTCCAATCATCACTCCATCACATCCTGTTTCTATAAACATTTTGTAAGCATCTTCAGGGGTAAGTACATCTCCATTTCCAATAACCGGAATACTGACCCTTTCCTTTAATTCTCTTATATTTTCCCAGTTAGATTTCCCAGAGAACATCTCACTTCTCAATCTTGGATGTAAAGTAATCCACTTCACACCCAATTCTTCAGCAATTTTACCAGCTTTTAAAAAAACAGGGGTGTTAAAACCAGATCTTATTTTAACTGTAACAGGTAAGGAAACACTCTTTATAACTGCATTTAAAACGTTCTCAAAAAGATTTAAATCCCTTAAAAGTCCTGAACCTGCTCCATGTTTGACAACTTTTCGAACGGGACAACCAGCATTTATATCTATTATTTCAGAAAGCCCTTCCCCTTCTATTATCCTGGCAGCCTCAGACATACTCTGAGGATTATATCCATAAATCTGAATAGCAAACACTTTCTCATTATTCCCTCTTTCCATCAACTTAAAAGTTTCTTCTTTATTCCTTATTATTGCCTCTGAACTTATTAATTCAGAAAAAGTTAATCCACATCCACCTAAAGAAAGTATAATTTCTCTGAAAAACTTGTTGGTGGTGCCAGCCATTGGAGCTAAAAAAAGATTGGGATAGATTTTTATACCATTAATTTCTATTTGTTTTAAAAAATTTTTCATAAAGGAAAAAGAGCCCTCCAAAGGGAGGGCACAAAAAATTTCTAAGTTCCAGCAGAATAATCACTGAGGTATGCTACTTGCTCCTCTGTGAGTTCATCAATATTAATTCCCATCGTTTCAAGTTTCACCTTTGCAATTTCTTGATCTTGAGACTCGGGAATATCATAGACTTTATTTTCAAGGGTTTCACCTTCCCTTGCAAGTCTAAGCATTGACATAAATTGATTAGCGAAACTCATATCCATTACCTCTGATGGATGCCCTTCTGCACCTGCAAGATTTACAAGTCTTCCCTTTGCAAGTAGATAAATTCGTCTTCCATCTTCAAGTGTATATTCCTCATTATTTGGTCTAATCTCAACCTTATTTTTTGAGAGGCCTTCAAGGTCATTTATATTTATTTCACAGTCATAGTGCCCTGTATTACAAACTATGGCACCATCTTTCATATTCTCAAAATGTCTTTTTACAATAACATCCTTCATTCCAGTTGCGGTTATGAAAATATCCCCTATCTTTGCCGCTTCGTCCATTGGCATAACCCTGAATCCCTCAAGGGTTGCCTTAAGTGCAGCAGTTGGTTTTACTTCAGTAACTATAACATTTGCACCCAATCCTTTAGCTCTCATTGCACAGCCTTTTCCACAATGACCATATCCAGCTACAACAAAATTTTTACCTGCTATCATAACATTTGTAGATCGTAAAATTCCATCAATTGAAGACTGTCCTGTTCCGTAAACATTGTCAAAATCCCACTTTGTTTCAGCGTCATTAACTGCAATTACTGGGTAGAGAAGTTTTTTAGCCTTTCCCATTGCCCTTAACCTGTGTACACCTGTTGTGGTCTCCTCAGTTCCACCAATAATTTCCTTTGCAAGTTCAGGATGTTTATAGTGTACAGTAAAAATCAAATCTGCACCGTCATCCAGTGTCAAATTTGGCTTTTGCTCAAGGGTTTTCTCAATACACCAGTAAAATTCATCCCTATTCATTCCGTGCCAGGCAAAAATGGAAATTCCATCCTCAGCAAGTGCAGCTGCCACATCATCTTTAGTTGATAGAGGATTACATCCACTCCATGCAACCTCCGCACCTGCGGCCTTTAATGTTTTAACTAAAACTGCAGTTTCCTTTGTAACGTGTAAACATCCAGAAATTTTAAAACCCTTTAGTGGCTTTGTTTTTGAATACTTTTCCCTTAACTTCATAAGGACAGGCATTCTGGATTCAGCCCACGCTATTTTTTGTTTTCCAAGAGGTGCAAGTGATATGTCTTTTACTTTATAATCCATAAATTCTCCTTTAGACAAAATTTATAAATGAAAAAGATACAAAAATTAATGGTTTAAGTCAAATGATTAATTTATTTTGGTGCCAGGCAGAAAAATAAATATGTATAAATAAACTTCCACCTAAAATTAATAATTAAAAATGCTAATGTAACTGAAAATTACAAATTTTAACTCAAACCCTTTAATCCCAGCCCATTTCTTCTAAAAATGAATTGTCAATTACTGCTGATTTTGTTTCACCTTTTTCAAAATGGGAAGAGGAAGTTGAAAAATTCCCTTCTCCGCTGAAAAACTTTTCAAGTGCCTCCCTAACAATCACACTTCTACTTACATTTTTCTTTTTGGCAATTTTATCAATCTCATCTATTAATTTAGATGGCAATCTAACAGATAAAACCCTATCTGAACTGTTCATATTTAAAACCTCTATAAAAATTATTTTTTGTTTAACCTCTTAAGCAAAACCTTAACCGCCTTTACAAGTTGTGGATCTCTGTCAGTCTCTTCATCATGTGGTGTTAAAGGCACAATATAGTCAGGAACACAACCGTGATGCTCCATATTTATTCCACTTCCTTCAACATACCAACCCCTTCCTGGAAGTCTAACAAGTGAACCATCTATTAAATATGCACCACCAGTTGAAATAACAGCACCAAATGTCTGATTTCCCACAAGGGGTCCCCT
>JALULU010000370.1 GCA_027040585.1 Acidobacteriota bacterium
TTTTTAAGGAGATGATGAATTGGAAAAAATAGAATACTATGCAACAGGAAAAAGGAAAACCTCTATAGCAAGGGTTTATTTAAGACCTGGCAAAGGAAAAATTGAAATTAATAATGAGTCCTTTGACAATTATTTTAAAACTATTTCTCAAAAGAATCTTGTTACTCAACCCCTTCTTTTAACAAACAACAGTGATAAATTTGACATTATTGTGAAAGTAAAAGGTGGTGGGCTTATGGCTCAAGCAGGGGCTATAAGGCATGGCATTTCCCAAGCTCTTGTTAATTTTAATAGCGAACTGAGACACAAGTTAAAACAGGCTGGATATTTGCGTAGAGATTCTCGTGTTAAAGAGAGAAAAAAATATGGACTCAAAGGTGCAAGGAGAAGACCTCAATTTTCAAAGAGGTAATTTTCTCATTTTATTATTTTTAAAAAAATTTATTTTCAGGAGGCATTGTTGGTTACAATAACTATGAAAGCATTACTTGAAGCAGGTGTGCATTTTGGACACCAAACAAGAAGATGGAATCCTAAAATGAAACCTTATATTTTTGGGGCAAGAAATGGTATCCATATAATTGATTTACAAAAAACAATGCAGTTGTTTAAAGAAACAACAGATTTTGTTACACAATCTGCCCGTGAGGGGAAAAGATTTTTATTTGTAGGGACAAAGAAACAGGCACAAGATGCTGTAAAAGAGGAAACTGAAAGATGTGGTGAATTTTACATTATCAATCGTTGGCCAGGTGGACTTCTAACAAATTGGAATACTGTTAAAAATTCAATTAAGCGTCTTCAAATTTTAAATGAAATGAAGGAAAGTGGAGCCTTTGATACCCTTCCTAAAAAGGAAGTATCAAGACTTGAAAGGAAAAGAAGGAAACTCGAAAGAAATCTTGGTGGAATACTTGGTATGGAAAATCTTCCAGACATACTTATAATTATAGACCCAAGTAATGAAGAAATTGCTGTTAAAGAAGGAAATAAAACAAAAACTCCTATAGTTGCTCTGGTTGATACTAATTGTGATCCAGATTTGATAGATTATATCATACCCGGTAATGATGACGCTCTTAGGTCTGTTAGACTTATTACCTCAAAAATGGCTGATGCAATTATTGAAGGTAAAAAGTTAAGAGAACAAGATTTAATGGTTGAAAGTAAGGATATTCAGGAAGAAGAAAAAGAAGAAAATCAAACAAATGAAGAAATAGCGGAAAAAATAGAATAATGTTATATTTACTTTTTTTTAAAATTTTTATAGACAATAGCGAGAACAAATGGAGGGTAAAATGGCTATAACAGCTCAAATGGTAAAGGAACTACGCGAAAAAACTGGCGTAGGGATGATGGCATGTAAAGAAGCTTTACAGGCAACAA
>JALULU010000371.1 GCA_027040585.1 Acidobacteriota bacterium
CTTTTCAAAATATTTTTTCTCTTTAATTTGCTTTAAGGGATCTTCTTTTGCGTCAACTTTAAATTCAATTATGTATGCCTTGTCTGGAATGAGAATTGTTAAGTCAATCCTACCTTTATTTGTCACATCCTCTGCAATTAAATCAACTCCAAGGGATGAAAGGAAGGAGTAGATAACACTTCCATAAAACCCCTCATAACCTGCTATCTCATTTTTTGTAAAATTTGTATAGGAAATTGAGGAAAATAGAGATTTGAAATCTTCAATTAAACCATTGACGTCTCCTTCAAGCAATTTTCTATACACACTCCTTGTCCCTGGCTTCTCACTTAAAATATACTCCACTACAAATTCATTAAAACTTCTCTTAACCTCAAAATTTGGATAGGATAAAAGATATAAACTTGTTCCATCTGGCATTGGTACTGTATCCTTTATTGTCAAATATCCTGTCTGCCAGAGGAGGGCTTCAATTTTCATTGTATATACATCAAAACTCCCAAGTAAACTGTCCGTTGCCTCAATTTCTTCAAGCTCTGGTATAAAATACTTTTCCCTTTTCATTAACTTTATTAAAAACGTTGGACTCCCTGTCTCAAACCAGTAGGGCTTAAATTTAAGTCCTTTTTTTATAAATAAAAGTATATCAAAGGGATTGTAAACCTTTTCTCCAAGCCATGAATAGCCGTTATACCATTTTCTTACCTCATCTCTATTTGCTCCCTTTAAATATTCACTAAAGTACTTATCAAGTTCGCTCTCAGTATATCCGCATAAATCTGAAAAATTTTCATCCACTGTTATATCTTCAAGATTGTTTAACTTACTAAATAGATTTACCTTGCTAAACTTTGTAACACCTGTTAGAAATACAAATCTCAAATACTCATCAAGTCCCTTTAGTACCCCATAAAAATTTGAGAGTAAATCCCTTATCTCCTCTGCAAACTCAGGCTTTTCAATGTTATCAAGTATTGGCTTGTCATATTCATCTATTAATACAACAACTGGCTTTTTGTATTTATCGTAGGCTTTTAAAATTAACTCTTCAAAACAGTTTGATGCATCCTTTTTTGTGCAATTTACCCCAAGCCATCTCTCATTTTTTTCAAGTATTACAATTGCTCTTTCTTCAAACTTTTCCTTTGAGGAAAAATTTCCACCGCTGAAATCAACCCTTATCACTGGAAATTTCTCCTCCCAATTCCATTTATCGTAAATGTAAAGTCCTTTAAATAGTTCCTTATTCCCTTCAAAAATATGTTTTAGAGTATCAACTGTAAGTGTCTTTCCAAATCTCCTTGGACGGGATAGGAAAAAATAATCCCCGGAATTTATTAATTCATAAATCCTTTTTGTCTTATCCACATAAAGGCAATTCCCTTTTATTATTTTTTCTAAACTGTTTAATCCAATTGGTAATTTTTTCATAATTCTTTCCTTAAAATTTCTTTTATAGAAATATTCTACAGGAAATTGAACAGTTATGCAAACACAATTCAGAATGTAGCACAGACATTCTTGTCTGTGTCTGAATTTTGTTTGTGTATTAATTTTGTCTGTGTATGAATCATGTGTCAGAATCACGGGCAGGAATGCCTGTGTTACACTACTGACACAGGCAGGAAATTTGATTGTAGCACAGACATTCCTGTCTGTGTATGAATTCAGGATGGGATGAGATGGGGACAGACCTGTTAAATTGACCAAAATGAAAAGTGGTGGAAAAGATAAAAATGGTGAAAAATGGAGGGGGGAGGATTTGAGCCCTCCCTGGGAATTTTTTCAGTTTTTTGGGGTTTTGGGAGATAACTTTAGTTTGTTGTTTTCAATTACGGCGCGGATAGTTTTATCACCATTTTTGAATATATAAAGGCCTGATTTAGTTGTTCCATAAGAAGTGTAGGTGTCGTTGTTGAATTTAAGAGCGGTTATTTTTTGGGTAGCGTCAAAAATAAGAGTAACAGGAATTGTTTTTTGGCCACCTCCTAAAATCTCTACATCAAATAAAAACATAAAACCACTACTCATTTAAAATATAAATTTCTTCTTTTTCTCTATTTCCTTCAATATTTAATTTAATTTGATAAAAAATAAATCTATCTTCATCATTAATGGTATTGTGTAATTTAATAAAAGGTTGAAGTGTTATAGTATTAGGATTATTATCATTAGGATCCCCCACATTTACTACAATATCCTCAACATCCCAACCCTTCGGAATGACCAATTCTCTTTCAAATGGGACTAAGGGATCACCAGGCCATGGGTCTAAACCACTTGATGTTTCGTCCCCAGCACTCTCTACTCTATATGTTGATATTAAATGGATATGCGTCTTCCCAGTTTTAGGTTCAACCCATTTCATAACTAACATATGCATACCTCCCCATTCGCCAACTGCTGACTTAATTAAAGGACTATACGTAGATGGGAGACCATTGCTAGTACTTAAACCTTGTTCTGGAGGTGCATTAGTCCTTGCATCTTCTTGTTTAAAGCAATAAACCTCAAATTGTTTCCTTGTTTCTTTATCACTTAACGAGTTGTAAAACTTCTCTATCCAATCTTTATCTTTTACCATTTGTTCTCCTGCTTTATAAAGTTTAGAATCCTTTCTAAAGTTTAAAAGTGAATTAACCATATTTGGATCATATGTTTTATCAAATACAACAGTATCTGCAAATCTATCAGCAGAACAAACGATCGCTATTCTGTTTGGTTCAAACATAAATGTAAATTCTCCATATTTTATCATTGTTGTTTTCATTTTACCTGTAGTTTTGTAATCTTTTACATTCTCTTTCAATAGATCAAAATTCAATTTAGCACCATGTAATTGATTGTTTAAACCAAATCCTTCTGCATTGATAAAATTATGAGCAAAATTATAAATTATTGCATCTTCACCTTTTCTTTTTCCACTTTCTACTTCTTTACAAACTTCCTTAGCATTGAAAGCGTAAGCAAGGATTTTAATTGCTTTTCTTTCTTCTTCTGAACCTGCATTTTCAGAAAGTGTAAATATGGAATTGTTGCCAAATCGTTTATAACCTACATAATTTGCATTTTTTTCTATTTTATTTAAAAGTTTAGGATTATTCTCTTTGATACTATCATATAGTTTTGCTAAGTAATTTATATAAGTATCAAAAATTTTATCCTTACCTATAATTTTGGAAATCTCTATTTTGTTGAAATTTTCTCCTTCATCTAAATTATATCCTGATGGTGAACGTGCTTCAAGAGTTAAAACATTGTTCAGTTTGTTTTCATCAATTACTAAGGCATAACTTTTACTTGTGTCATTTTCTAATATTCCTTCTTTAAGTGTCAGTCCTAATCGTTCTATTAAATCTCTATGTAATAATTCATAAGTTTTATCAGGAATAAGCACAGCTCCAAACGTTTGTCCATCTAATAAAACCTCTCCGCTTTCCCTTATCTTTTGCGCGTATGCTTCTAAACTCTGTACATATGCCTTAACATTCTCACTCATTTTAGGTGTATATACAACCTTAATTTTAGCAGGTTCTTCTAAATCTGGTTTATCATATAAACTTCTGTCCCAAACAATCTTATCACCTTCTACATTTAAATGGAAAGGATCTTTTTTATTTCCATCTAGATAATCTTCACTTAAATAAATACGCGCGTAGTTTCCACCATGTAACATAAGGTTTTCAGCATTCTCTTGTGTTGCGAAAGAATAACCCTCTACAAACGAACCATTTTCAATAGCTTCCTCTAATCTCTTTGCATTTGGTCCGTTGTAATCATCCAATGCATTTAAAAAATAGTATGGTGGCTCAAGTGAAGAATCATCTACAAAATTACCCTTAATCTGATCATACTTTACAACGTACTTGTTAATATATGGAGTATATCCATTTATAGTCCCCAAAACAAAAACCCCACAAACTAACACCAAAATCAGAAGAAGAGTTAACCTTTTCATAACCATCACCCCAAAAAAAGTTTTCAAGGATATTATAGCATGAAAGTTATTTTCTGTTAAATTTTTGGCTTTTATATTTAACCACACTAAATTCCTTCCAGAAAAAGTTGTCCTCCATATCTGGATCTGTTTCGCTTGATTCAATATTTACGCTATTTGTAAAGTTTCCTGTCTTTTCTGGAATTACAACAAGGAGTAGATTTTCTTCCTTAAAGGGCTCTAAATTTTTTATGTGCCACTTTAACTTACACGGGTTAAAATCTCCTCTACTTAAAAAGTAATTTACAAGTTTAAAGTGCTCTGGAAGGGTAATATTTACGTAGGCATCCTTTGATGGGTCACAACCTCTGTTAAATGCACTTATTAGAAAGAAATTTTTTACACCTACAAAGAAATTTTTGCCACTTAAAGTTTCAAATACACCGTTTTCGCTGATTTTTTCACTTTTATTTACAACTGATGTGAAACTACTATCCACCAGGTTATCGTCTAACTTATTTATCTTACCCTTTAAAAAATACTCCTTTGAGTTGTGGTATTTACCGTAGATGTCAAGTTTTGCAAATTTTCCGGGAGATATCTTTCCCACAATCCACTTTCCATCACTTGAGAAAAAGCCCTGGGAGGCTGTAAAACTTAAAATCTCAAAATCCTCTGGAAATTTAAAGGAAACTGTAGTCTTTTCATCTGATGGGATTTCCCCCTTATTTCTTACAACTACGTGGTAGTAGAGTTTTCCACAGGTTGAGATTTTATCCCTATCTGGTAAAACTGAAATTGTCAAATTTTCCTTTTTTTCTTTGTAAAAGGGAATTACATCTGAGTTGTTTGAAAGGTCCATATCCCTTGTCTTGCTATTTAGAAAGGCTGAAATTTTAGCTGGAACAGATCTTCTTAAAAAAAGTGTCAACTTTAACTCCTTAATTTCACCTCCCTTTAACTCGCCTATCCACCACTTACCATCATCCGGGTTAAAACTCCCTGAATTTGAATAACTTTTAAGGATTTTAAAGAGCTCTGGAGGTACCCTGAGATTTACATATACACCCTCTGAAATCCCCTTTGAATTGTTTTTAACAAAAACTTTAACATTAAATGGTTCTTTTCTTTTTGGAAATCTATTTGATGAAGAGATTTTAACTAACAGGTCTGATGTGGGAATTACATTTATTTTTACTCCCATCTCGTTGTTACTCTCATTTTCATCGCTATCACACATTACCCTAAAGGTACTTAAAATTTCCCCCCTTACAAAATCCTTTACAGTACACCTTATCATTATAAACTTCACACCATCTTGAGGTATGTCCCCAATGTTTAAATTTTGGTAAAGAGTGTACCAGGTGTTTCCACCATCTGTTGAAAATTTAACGTCCCTTAACTTATCTGAAAGATCTGAGTTTAGGATTACATTTTCCGCTTTATCAGGTCCACCATTTCTAATATTTACTCCAAACCTCAACTCTTCCCCTGCAATTACAGGATTTGGGGCGTATAAAACGTTTATACTGAGGTCAGAACTCTTTATAAAATTTCCAAATTGAAATGTTACAATTAGTGGAAATATTAAAATTAAAAAAATAAATCTTTTAACCTTCATTTGGCATCCTCAATTTAATAAAATGTATTATAATAGATATTGTGGAGAAAGGAAAAATGAACAAAAAAAATGTTTTGATTTTATTTTTACTCTTTTGTTTTAATTTGACGCTTTTTTCAAAACCAATTAAAGAGATAAAGCTTAAAATTCCCCTTGTGAAATTAAATGTTTATGTTACAGATAAGAAGGGTAACCTCATTAAGGGGCTTAAAGCGGATAATTTTAAAGTTTATGAAGATGGGAAACTTCAGAAGATAACAAATTTCTATCCAGATGAGTCAAACATAAATCTCGTATTTTTAATTGAAAACACATCGGTTGTTGAGGATATGAGGACAGATTTTATCTACGGTGTGAGGGAGATTATAAGGAGTTTAAAAAAGG
>JALULU010000372.1 GCA_027040585.1 Acidobacteriota bacterium
AGCTATTACTCTTTAGTTAAAAATAAAATTGAAGTTTCAAATACTTATGTGTTTTTTGTTATTTTCCTTTTCTTTTTGCTTCCACCTTTTGGGAGTACAGATTGGATGTTGTATTTTGCTGTTGGTAAGAGTTTTTACAGTGGGATTAATCCATATTTAAATGTCATAAGTTTTGCGAACCCATTTTTTGGAATAAAAAACTTTGGTGAGATAAAAAATTTTCTCCCAATGACACCATTTTTCACTTTTTTTCTTTATATTTCCTTTTTACTTTCTTTAAAAAAACTGTATCTTTTCTTTTTATTTTTAAAAATTTTTTCCCTTCTTTTTCTCTTTTTGATTTTTAAGATATTTTCCAGATTTTTAGATGCAAAGATCTTAAAAACAATTTATTTAATAAACCCATTTTTGTTATTTGAGTTTATTACAAATTGCCATTACGATCTTTTCTGGATTGCGCCATCTATTTTAGTCGTTTACTTTTTGGTTAAACAAGAGAAAATAAAAGCCTCTTTTCTTTTTTTAGTTGCTATTTGTGTAAAGTATAGTGGATTTATACTTTCAATATTGTTTTTAAAGAAAAAGCGATTTAAATTTCTCTTTTTAAGCATTCTATTTTATATTTTTATATTTTTCATCTTTGTGAAATTTTTAAATTTTCAAATTTTAAGTATTATCAAAGGCTTTTTCACTCAAGTAGGGTGGAACAAATATTCTTTTACCACTTTTCTTTCACTATTTTTTGATGTGAAGTTAGTTAAATTATTTTTAAAATTGGTTGGAATTTTGCTTTCCCTCTATTTTTTAAAAAAGGTATGGAGCAGATTTAATAACAGTAAAGATTTCTATTTCCCTTTTTATTTAATAACATTTTTTCTTATAACTTCTATTATATTTTTCAGCTCTATTTTTTTTCCTTGGTATTTGACCTGGGTATTTATATTTTCAATCCCTCTCTTTTTTAATAAAAAATATGAAGAAATACCACTTTTTTTAATCTATTCCCTCTATTTTTCCTTTTTGATTTATCCCTTTGAGTATTTGTTTATGAGATTATCTATATCTCATTTTTTACTTTCACTTTATGCTCTGGCTTTTAATCTGTCTTTGCTTTTTATACTGGTTAAATACTATCTGATGAATTTAAAAGAATATATTGAACCTTAAATTTCTGCTTAAATTTATCTCTTTTTGCATAATTTTTTCAATTAAAAGCTTTGAGATTTCCAGATATTTATCTTTTTCCAGAATTCTTATTAAAAGATTGTGTATAAATTGGTTATTTACCTTTTCTATGCCAGCCTCAACAGGACCTGATATTTTAACTGTCGAATTTAATTTTTTTTCTTTTAACATTTTTTCCAGAATTTTTGCAATTTTTTCTAAAATTTCAAAAGAAATTTTTTTCTGTTTGTGCTGTGAAGAGATAACAATTAAATTTGAAAATGGTGGATAAAAGAGGTTCTTTCTATAAACAATTTCTTCATTATAAAAACTTATATAGTCATGCTTTCTTGAATATTTTATGGCGTAGTGGTTTGGATAATATGTCTGTATAATTACCCTGCCACTTTTTTCTCCCCTACCACTTCTTCCAGCTACTTGAGTTAGTAATTGGAAGGTCTTTTCTGCAGAGTCAAAATTTGGAATTTTTAAACTTAAATCGGCTGATAAAACTCCAACAAGTGTAACATTTGGAAAGTCGTGTCCCTTTGCAATCATCTGTGTCCCAATCAAAATATCTGTTTTACCATTTTTAAATTCCCTTAAAATTTTTTCCATGCTTCCCTTTTTTCTTGTTGTATCTCTGTCAAATCTACTGATTTTAAAATTCTTATATATGTTTTTTAACGCCTCTTCCAATTTTTCTGTTCCAATTCCCCAGAGGTATATGTATTTACTACCACATTCAGGACATTTTTTGGGAATTTCAGTAAAATGTCCACAGTAATGACATATCATTCTATTTTCTCTTTTGTGATAGGTCATTGAGATATTACAGTTCTTACATGTAACCACATATCCACACTTTCTACAAAGTACAAATGGTGCAAACCCTCTCCTATTTAAAAGCAGAATTACCTGTTCCCTATTTTTTAGGGTTTCTGATATTGCTATTTTTAGTGGGCTTGAGATTAAAATTCCCTTTCCATATTTTTCAAACTCCTTTGTCATATCTACAATTTTAACTTCTGGTAAATTCCTTTTTTCAACCCTTTTTTTCATTTGAAGTAAGGAGAGTTTATTATTTTGTGCTCTGTAGTAATTAGATATTGAAGGGGTTGCCGATCCAAGAATTAAGGGAATCTTTTTTATTTTTGAAATTTTTTCAGCAATCCAGATGGTGTTATAAATTGGAAGATTTTCTTGAATATAAGATGAGTCATGTTCTTCATCAATTATTATAAGCCCAAGGTTTTTTACAGGTAAAAAGAGTGCAGACCTTGTCCCTAAAATTACTTTTGCCTTTCCTTCTTTTACCTTTTTCCATTGGTTTAACCTTTCTGAGGAGGTTAACATACTGTGAAAAAGTGCCAGATTTTCTTTAAAATGAAATAAAAATTGTCCTGCCATTTGTGGAGTTAGCGAAATTTCTGGAACCAGCATAATTGCAGATTTGCTATGTTTTATGCATTCTTTTATTAACTCAATGTATACAAGGGTTTTTCCACTTCCTGTTACGCCGTGTAGGAGATACCTTTTGCCTTTATTATTTTTTATATCTTCCGAAATGGTTTTAAATACTTTTTCCTGCTCTTTATTCAATTTCAATTTCTTTTGAGGTATTGGTTTTAAATTTGAAAAGGGAGAAGAATCCACTTCTTTCTTAAATAATTTCAAAATTCCTTTTTTTTCAAGACTTTTTACAGGAGAATGAGTCACCTCTATAGAATTTAAAATTAAGGATATTGGAACTGGTTTTCCAATATTTAATAAAAATTCAATAACTTTTTGCTGCTTATCTGTGATTTTTATCCCTTTATCAGGCAGCTTTAAAAGTTCACAATACCTTTGTTTCTTCCCTTTTCTCGGTTCTATCTCCTTTGTAATTTTTTCAATCAATCCCTTTTTTAATAAATTACTTATTGCAGTAAAAATTGCACCGGAAAACTTTGTTTTAAGCTGATTTATTGATTTTAAACCACTTTTTTCAAGATATGATAGAATTTTGAAATTGAAATCTTTTTCATTTCCTATCTTTTTAATAAAATCACTACCCTTTTCTGTGATTTTGAAAAAGTCAGTGTAGCCTTTTGAGACATCTTTTGAAGAGAATAGGTTTAACGTCATACCAATTGGATTTATGAAAAATGTAGAGATCTCTTTTGCAAGTTCTATTGACTCCTTTGAAATTGGAGGAGTATCTATTAAAAATTTTATTTCCTTTATCTTGTATGAAAGATGTTCATTGCTATCTAAAAGAGAAATGACAAATCCCTTTTCATGTTTATTTTTAACTGGCACCACCACCATACTGCCAATGGATATTTCTTTTTCCATTGTATCTGGAATTTTATATGTATAAGTTTTGTAAATGGGAAGAACTAAAGCGACTTCTGCTAATTTCATTTTTTGCCCGGTATGGGTAAACCAAGTAATTTCATTGCGATTTTTAAATCTTCCCATGCATTCTTTTTTTTGGATGGATTTCTGAGTAAATATGCGGGGTGATATGTGGCTACTAAGTTTGAATTTTTGAATCTGTGTATATTTCCCCTTAGCCTTGTTATATTTACCTTTGTGTTTAATAAAAACTGAGCACTAACTGCTCCAAGAGATATAATAACAGTTGGGTTAATTATTTCAATCTGCTTTATCAGAAAAGGAGAGCAAATGGCAACTTCATCTTCCTCAGGATTTCTATTATTTGGTGGTCTACATTTAACTACGTTTGCTATGTAGACATCTTCTCTTTTAAGTCCCATTGCCATTATCATTTTATCCAAAAGTTTTCCAGCCCTTCCCACAAAAGGCCTTCCTTGAATGTCTTCATCTCTTCCAGGTCCTTCACCTATAAACATCAGTTTTGCATTGGGGTTGCCTTCCCCAAAAACTATGTTATTTCTTTCTTTGTGGAGTTTGCATCTTTTACAATTACCAAGTTTATTTCTTAAGTTGTTTAAAAGTTCCTTTTTGCTTTTATCCCCTTCCATCCTGTTTATTTTCTTCTTTAATGTTTTGTCATTTTCTTCTGTGATAATTGATTTATTATTATTTTTTGCAAATTCTATTTCATCCGGAAGAGTTAAAAAAGATACTCCAAACTCTTCAAGTGCCTTTACATATTCCTTCAATGTGTTTAAAAGTTCTTTATCCTCCATATTTAAAGTCTCAATCCCATTTCATCTAAAATTGTAGGATTGTTTCTCCAATTTGGATTTACTTTTACATAGAGGCCAAGATATACTTTACATCCTAAAACCATCTCTATATCTTCCCTTGCTTCAATCCCTATTTTTTTAATTAATTTTCCACCTTTTCCGATGATTATTCCCTTTTGAGAATCCTTTTCAACAAGGATAGTTGCCTCTATTCTAATTAAATTTTTTTCTTCAAGCTTTGAATCGTCAAAGAGTTCAATGATTACACCTGTTGAGTAGGGAATTTCCTCCCTAACATATTTTAGAACCTTTTCCCTTATTAACTCTGAAATGAGAATTTTTTCTGGAAAATCTGTTATAAAATCTTTGTCGTAATAAAAAGGTCCCTCAGGGAGATATTTAAAAATTGTGTCCACAAGTTGCACCAAGCCATCACCGGTTAAAGCGCTTATGGGAATGTATTCAAGGTAGTTATGGTGATTTTTGTAAAGGTCAATTTTTTCTAAAATAACCCCCTTCTTATATTTGTCAATTTTATTTAAAACTAAAATTGCATCTTTACCTGAAGCTTTTACCATATCAATTACGTATTTTTCTCCATGCCCAAAGCTTTCTCCAACGTCTATCATATGCAATATCAAATCTACGCTGTTTAAAGCGGCTTGAACATATTTTATCATCCTTCTGTTTAGTTCATATCCCGGTTTGTGAACTCCAGGGGTATCGAAAAATATAATCTGCCCCTTTTCAGACGTATAAACTCCCAATATTCTATTTCTGGTAGTTTGTGGTTTATCTGAAGTTATTGAAATTTTTTGTCCAACAATTTTATTTAAGAGTGTTGATTTGCCAACATTTGGTCTTCCCAATATTGTGGTAAAACCACTCTTTTTAACATTTTCCATTTACTTTTCTCCTAAAAATTTTACCTCATCAACAATTTGCTTTGCTATTGTCTCTTTTTTTGCTTTTTTCAAAAATTTTTCACTTCCATTTTTAAATATGATTAGAACCTCATTTTCGTCAGATTCAAAACCTATATCTTTTCTCTTTACATTGTTTAGAACAATCATATTTAATTTTTTCTCTTTTAGCTTTTTTATGGCATTTTCTTTAAAATTTTCGGTTTCAGCTGCGAACCCAACAACTATTTGGTTTTCCTTTTTTATCTTTGAGAGCTCTTTTAATACATCTTTAGTCTTTTTCAATTTTAGTTCTAAAAAAGCATTCTTTTTCTTTAACTTTTCCTCTTTTACCTCTATTGGGGTGTAATCACTTATTGCCGCAGCCATAACACATATATCGCAGTTTTTAAATTCTTCCACGCATTTCTTGTACATTTCATTTGCAGAAGTTATCTCTATTGTATTGACATCAAATTTAACATCAGGTGTTTTATTACCCTTAATAAGTGTAACATTTGCTCCCCTTAACCAGAATTCTTTTGCAATTTCTATTCCCATTCTTCCACTACTTCTATTTGTTAAAAATCTAATGGGATCTATATATTCCCTTGTAGGTCCTGCAGTTACTAATATTTTCTTATCTTTAAAGTCTTTTTTTGTCGTTGCAAAATAGGTATAGTTTAATATTTTTCCAAGATCTGCCAGTCTCCCTTC
>JALULU010000373.1 GCA_027040585.1 Acidobacteriota bacterium
TAATGGGATCTATATATTCCCTTGTAGGTCCTGCAGTTACTAATATTTTCTTATCTTTAAAGTCTTTTTTTGTCGTTGCAAAATAGGTATAGTTTAATATTTTTCCAAGATCTGCCAGTCTCCCTTCCCCCTCTTCTTTGCATGCTAAATATCCACTTTCAGGTTCAACAATTATTACACCTCTTTTTCTAAGTTTCTTGACATTTTCAAAAGTTGCAGGATGTTTCCACATTGATCTGTTCATTGCTGGAGCAATTACCACAGGCTTTTCACAACTTAAATAAAAAGTAGATAGAAAATCGTCCGCTATTCCATTTGCAAATTTTCCAATAATATTTGCTGTTGCAGGTGCAACCAATAACACATCAATTTTTCTTGCGAGACTAATGTGTTTAATATCCCAATTTTCGCTTGTAGTAAACATATCACTAATGGTTTTATTGTTGGAAATGGAGGATAAAGTGAGTTCAGTAATAAAGTTTAATCCATTTTTTGTGATGATTGGAAATATTTCATCCTGTCTTTTTTGAAATAGTCTGATTAACTCAATACTTTTGTATGCTGCAATACAACCAGTTATTCCAATTGCTATTTTCATTATTCTTCAGAGTTTTTTTCTTTGGTGTCTTCTGTTTTGATGGGCTTTTCACCTTCTTCTGTTTCTTTATTTTCCTCTGATTCTTCTTTGTCTCCCTCAATTACAAATTTTATCTTTCCATTTAGTAATTCCTCTATGGCTATGTAAGTTGGTTTTGTATGTTTTGGCTCAATTTTTGGCTGAGCGCCTGCAAGTAACATTTTAGCCCTTTCTGCAGCTATCAAAATAAATATATATTTACTTCTCACTTCTTCTGGAACTTTAAACATCCTTTAAATCCTCCTTAATGATATTTTCTAAAATGCTTTTAATATTTTTAGTGCGAAACCTCATTGCTTTAATTATATTTTCTATATTTTTAACAGCTTCATCTAATATATCATTAATTACTGTAAAATCATAGAATTTATACTCTAAAAGTTCATTTTTTGCAATTTTTAATCTCTTAGAAATAACTTCAGGGGAATCAGTTTTCCTATTTTTGAGTCTATGTTCAAGTTCCTCAAGTGAAGGAGGCATCAAAAAAATTAATATTGCATCATCACTGCTTTTTTTTACATTTTTGCCACCTTGTGTGTCAATATCAAGTAATACGTCTTTACCGCTACTTAAAATTTTTTCAACAAAACTTTTGGAAGTACCATATAAATTTCCATAAACATTCGCCCATTCTAAAAATTCGTCCTCATCGATCATGTTTTTAAAAGTAGATTCATCCACAAAAAAATAGTCTTTTCCATCTACTTCACCTATCCTTGGTTTTCTTGTTGTATAAGAAATAG
>JALULU010000374.1 GCA_027040585.1 Acidobacteriota bacterium
AGGAAAAATTTACGAATTGTATTTCCCGATAAAAGTGAAGATGAAATTGAAAAAATAAACAGGAAAAGTTATTTAAGACTTTCTGAAGTAGTGGTTTTTTTGACAAGATTAAAGAGATTGAACAGCTTAAAAAAAATATCAAAATATGTTTCTTTAGAGGGGTATGAAAAATTTAAAAAACTAAAGGAAGGGAACAGGGGAGTAATACTAATAACAGGTCACTTCTGTTTGTGGGAATTGCTACCGTCTTCATATGTTTTAAAGGGAAACAGACTTAATTTTATATATAGAGCTATAGATAATATTTTTTTGGACAGATATGTTTTTGAAAGAAGAGCAATAAATGAAAATTTATTTCCAGTTGAAAAGAGAAAAGCGCTGGGGAAAATGGTAAGGGCTCTCAAAAAAGGTGATGATGTCGGGATTTTAATAGATCAAAATGTATTAAAAAAAGATGGAGTATTTGTAGATTTTTTTGGTAAAAAAGCTTCAACAACTCCCATCGCTGCTTATTTATCTTTAAAAATTGGTTCACCTGTTGTGCCGGTTTTTATGTTGCCCGCAGGTAAGAAATATAGATATAAGTTTAAATTCTTTGATGAAATTGATATTGAGAGAGATGGTGATTTTGAGGAACTATTAAAAATAAATACTGAAAAAATGATGAAAGTGTTTGAGGACCTTATTAAAAAATATCCCCATTGTTGGTTATGGATACACAGGAAATGGAAGACAAGGCCAGAAGGAGAGGAAAATATATACTAATTTGAGGTGATATATGGATGCAATCCTTAATGTTATAAAGAGTGTGAATGGTTTTGTTTGGGGACCGCCAATGCTTGTTTTGCTTGTGGGTACTGGAATATATTTGACCATTGCCTTAAAGGGATTACAGATAAGGAGATTGCTTTACTCGCTTTATCTTGCCTTGATTAAAAGGAAGGAGGATTCCCCTGCTGAAGGAGAAATTTCCCATTTTGAAGCCCTTATGACTGCTCTTTCAGCAACTGTGGGTACTGGAAATATTGTGGGGGTTGCAACGGCCATAATGTATGGTGGCCCCGGGGCACTCTTCTGGATGTGGATTACAGGGTTATTTGGAATGGCTACTAAATATTCAGAAGCACTTTTAGCTGTTAAATTTAGAAAAATGAATAAAAAAGGTGAGATGGTAGGTGGCCCCATGTACTATCTCACATATGGTGCTAAACAAAAATGGCTTGGGGTGCTTTTTGCTATATTTGCCTCAGTAGCTGCTTTTGGAATAGGCTGTATGGTACAGTCAAATTCGATAGCATCGGCAATAAGTGATAATTTTCATATACCAAGACTTTGGGTTGGAATTGTTTTATTTGTAGGTGTGGCGCTTGTTA
>JALULU010000375.1 GCA_027040585.1 Acidobacteriota bacterium
GGAATGGGCTCAGATGGTGCAAAAGGTTTACTAAAAATTAAAGATGCAGGCGGTATTACAATTGCACAGGAGGAAAAAAGTTGTACTGTTTTCGGAATGCCAAAAAGTGCAATTGAAATAAACGCAGCAATGTATATATTTTCTATTGAAAAAATAATAAGTTTTCTAAATAATATCAATAGACAGATGATATGAGGTATATGGTATGAATAAAAAGATTTTATTAGTTGAAGACAGCAAAATGGTAAGAGAAATGTATAAAGAGGTTTTTGAGAAGGAAGGATATAGTGTTATTGAAGCTGAAGATGGTATTGAAGGTGCTGAAAAATTTTTCTCGGAAATTCCAAATATTGTAGTATCAGATATTGACATGCCTAAAATGAATGGATATCAACTCACAAGGCTTTTAAAAAGTTTACCTCATTCTTCCAATATCCCTATTATCCTTCTTACCTCACTGACTGAAGCAAGACATTATTTCTGGGGATTTCAAACAGGTGCAGATGAATACGTTTCAAAGGATGAAGATGTAGAGATCTTACTTGAAAAAATTAAAAATTTAATTGAAAAAGAAAAAGATGGGAGGGAAAAGTTAAAAGAAGAAATACAAAAACACTATTCTTCCATAGACCTTCTATCCCTTTTAAATAAGCAATTGGACGATAGATTATTTGAATTAACTATTTTTAATAACATCATCTCCACCATATTTGAGAATAAAGATTTTTTTGGAACTATAAAATCTATTTTAAACATATTATCCAACATTTTAGATTCAACTGTTTATTCCATCACAATATGTGCATCTGAAGAAATTTTTGTTTTTATAAATTCGGAACTTGATCTATCTCCTACTTACCTTGAAAAATTTTCAGTAAAAATAATAGATGTACTACAGGAAACAACAGGAAAAAGTATGGAAAACGTAAATTTCAACATTGAATACTTTAGCAATGTAGGAGAGGATATAACAAAATTCAACGAAGAAAACATTATGTTTGAATTTAAAAGAGTAACAGATGAAACAATAGTGGCACTGGCATTTGACAGAAATAAACCATTTAACAAAGAAGAAAAAGTTTTGATTTCACAGTTTATAAAGCACATTGCCATTGTCTCAGCACACTCATATTTACACCAAAAAATTAAAAATTTATCCATTAAAGATGGATTGACGAAGCTTTACAACAAAAGGCATTTTTTAGAAATACTTGAAAGAGAAGTAAACCGTTCCATAAGATATCAAAGCGTTTTTTCTCTAATATTCTTAGATATAGACGACTTTAAAAAAGTAAATGATACATATGGACATATTTTTGGAGACATGGTTTTAAAAAGGATATCAGAAATAATAACTCAGGTTATAAGAGCCTCTGATGTTGCATGCAGATTTGGCGGTGAGGAGTTTTTGATAATGATGCCAGAAATAAAGAAAAAAGATGTTTGTACTGCAGCTGAAAGGATAAGAAAAGAAGTAGAAAAATCTGAATTTAAAACATCAACTGGAGAAATTGTAAAGGTTACTGTCAGCCTTGGCGTGGCTACAAGTAATGATATAAATTTCAAGGAAAGCAATATTGATGAATTGATAAAGATGTCCGATGGGAAAATGTATATGGCAAAGAATAAAGGCAAAAATAGGTTGGAATGTTAAAAAAGATCGAAAAACTTCTTGAGGAAAACTTTGGCTTAATATCTGATAAAAGCACAAGGGATAAGCTACTTAAATTTATTCATAAAAGGTCAAAAAATCTTAAAATCTCTTTTAACGACTATATAAATTTATTGATTAATGATGAGAACAAAGTTGAATGGAATAAATTGGTTGAAGAGATAACAATCAATGAATCCTACTTTTTTAGGGTACCCCAACACTTTGAATTGTTAAAAAAAATTTCATTAGAAATCTTAGAAAAGAAAGGGAAATTGAATATATTATCTGAAGCTTGCTGCACAGGTGAAGAACCTTATACTATTGCTATTGTGTTAAAAGAAAATTTATCACCTGAAGACTTTAAAAAAGTATATATCCTTGGAACTGATGTAAATAAAAAAAATTTAGAAATAGCAAAAGAGGGGATCTATTCTAAAAGAAAAGTTCAATTGTGTTCTGAAATTGTATTGAAAAAATATTTTACAAAACATATGGGGAATAGATACAAATTGTCTGAGGAAATTAAAAAGACATGTGTTTTTAAATACCACAATCTTTTGGATTATAATTACACAGATTTCTTTAAAAGAAAATTTGACATAATTTTTTTAAGAAATGTAATGATTTATTTTAAAAAGGAAAGCAATAAAAAAATATTGGAGGAAATTTATAAATTATTAGAAGATGATGGATTTCTTTTTACAGGGGCTTCAGAATCACTCTGGGGTATAACAGATAAATTTGAAGTTGATTATTTTAAAGATACCTTTTTTTATAAAAAATCACTGTTCAAAAAACCTCGTCAAAACACTTCTAAAATAGAGCTATCTGAATTCTTAAAGCAAAATTCCGTAAATATTAAGGTTAAACACCCCCCTTTAAATGAATCTATAAAATATATGCCTGAAAAAGAGAAAGAGGATATTGTCAAAATACTTGCAGATTTACTTGAACAACAAAAAATAAAAATATTTTATGAGAAGTTTGAAAATCTAAAAATAAAGGGAGAAACGTTAAATAAAGATTTGATTTTTTTAAAAGGTATTGCACTATTTAAGGAAAAAAAGTTTGAAGAGGCATTAAAGGAATTTAAAAAACTAACTTTCCTCGACATCGATCTCATAACTCCAAGATTATTTATATCAATATGTTATAAAAACTTAAACAAAAAAGATGAAGAAAAAAAAGAAATTGAAAATATTAAACAAATTTTAAAAGAAAATAGAAGCAAAAAACTTAACGCAGAAAAATATTTAAGCGAAACAAAAGATTTAGACATTGAAAGTATTAAAAAATTAATGTTTGAAAAAGAGGAAACAAAATCTAAATATCAAAGTCCTACTTTATAATTGGGTGCTTCTTTAGTTACTATAACATCGTGAACATGACTCTCTTTAAGTCCACTGTTTGTTATTTTTATAAATTTAGCTTTTTCTTTTAGCTCTTTTAGATTTTTACACCCACAATATCCCATGCCAGATCTCAACCCTCCAGTTAATTGAGGTATTAAATTCCTTAAACTGCCTTTATATGGCACCCTACCCTCTACACCTTCTGGCACAAGTTTTGTACTATCCTCTTTATCTTCCTGAAAATATCTGTCTGAACTCCCCTCTTTCATTGCGCCAATAGAGCCCATTCCCCTATATGCCTTATAACTCCTATTCTGATAAAATATCAGCTCACCTGGACTTTCATCTGTCCCAGCAAAAAGTGATCCAATCATCACAGAGTCAGCACCGGCAACAATTGCCTTTGTTATATCACCTGAATATTTTATTCCTCCATCAGCAATAAGTGGTATATCGTACTCTTTCAAAACTTTATAACAATCCATAATTGCAGTAATTTGAGGTACACCAACACCTGATACAATCCTCGTGGTACAAATTGATCCAGGACCAATGCCAACCTTAACTCCATCCACACCAATTTCAGCTAAATCCCTTGCAGCTTCTTCTGTAGCAACATTCCCCACTATTAATTGTAATTCAGGAAATTTTTTCTTTATATTTTTTGCCGCATCAAGCACTTTTTTAGAGTGTCCATGGGCAGTATCTATCACAATTACATCCACTTCAGCTTTAACCAGTTCCTCTACCCTCTCCATAGAATCTTTGCCAACTCCAACAGCAGCACCAACAACAAGCCTTCCATGTTTATCCCTACAAGCATTTGGAAAATCTATAATTTTTTGAATATCTTTAACAGTAATTAACCCTTTTAAATTAAATTCATCATCAACAATTAATAATTTTTCAATTCTATGCCTGTGTAAAACTTTTTTTGCGTCTTCAAGACGTGTTCCAATGGGCGCTGTAATTAAATTTTCTGAAGTCATCAATTTATTTACAGGCAAACTCATTCTTGTTTCAAATCTCAAATCCCTATTGGTCAAAATTCCAACCAATTTTTTCCCTTCAGTTATTGGAATTCCAGAAATTTTAAACCTTTTCATTATTTCAAGGGCCTCAGCCACTGTGGCATCAGGGGAAATTGTTATTGGGTTCAAAATCATTCCGCTTACAGACCTTTTAACTATATCAACCTCTTTCGCCTGTTTCTCAACTGACATATTTTTGTGTATTATCCCAATCCCACCTTCTTCCGCCATTGCCTTAGCCATTTTTGCTTCAGTCACAGTATCCATTGCAGCACTTATAAGGGGAATATTTAAATGTATCTTTCTTGTGAGCCTTGCACTTATATCTGTTTCAGCTGGTAAAACAGAAGATTTTGCAGGTAACAACAATACATCGTCAAAAGTTAAGCCTTCTTTAAAAATTTTAATCCTTTCCATTTTTATCTCCTGCCACAACAATTTTTATATTTTTTCCCACTGCCACAGGGACAGGGATCATTTCTACCAATCTTTTTCCCCTTTACTATTGGTTTTTGTTTGGCTTTGCCACCCTTTGCCTCTCTTCTTTCTTCCCCTCTACCATAGGTATAATTACTCTCCTTTTCCTCACCAAAATCCATAATAACTGATGGCTCCAGCCTCCATATAAATTTTACAAATTCATCTTCCATCCTATTTAGCATATCATTAAAAAGGTCATAACTCTCTTTTTTATATTCAACCACTGGATCCATTTGACCATAACCTCTTAATCCAATACCTTCTTTGAGGTGGTCAAGCGCCAACAAATGATCCTTCCACTGATTGTCAAGTATTTGAAGCATTATATATCTTTCAAAAAGGCGCATATTCTCACTACCTATTGCCTTTTCCTTTTCCTCATATATCTTTATAATTCTATCCCACAGTTTTTCCCTTAGTTCCCCATAGCTTAAGTTCCTTATATCATCTGCTATATCTTTTAAATCTATTCCAAATTCATCTGATATATTAACTGCAAGATTTTCCACATCCCAATCCTTCTGATCCTTTGTTGCGGGAGTAAATTCATCAAGATATGAATCCAAAATAGCCTCAACAGTTTCAATGATATAATCCTTTTGTTCCTTACCCTCAAGCAAATCTCTTCTCATCCTGTAAATTGCTTCTCTTTGCTTATTCATAACATCGTCAAATTCAAGAAGATGTTTTCTGGTTTCAAAGTTCTGTGCTTCAACCTGTTTTTGAGCTCTTTCAATCTGACGTGTAATCATTTTACTCTCTATCGGAGTATCTTCCTGCATACCTATTGTTGTCATAAGTGAAGAAATTTTCTCACCACCATATATCCTCATCAAGTCATCTTCAAGACTTAAATAAAATCTTGTAGACCCTGGGTCTCCTTGCCTTCCGGCACGTCCCCTTAACTGATTATCTATTCTCCTTGACTCATGCCTTTCTGAACCTATTATGTGAAGTCCACCAACTTTTACCACTTCATCATGTTCATCTTTCACCTTTGCCTTCATCTTCTCAATCATCTTTTCATATTCTTCTTCTGGAACTTCTCTCCAATCTTTTTTTCTCTTTTTAAATTCCTCACGAGCCAAAAATTCAGGATTACCACCAAGTAAAATATCAGTTCCTCTACCTGCCATATTTGTTGCTATGGTAACTGCACCTTTTCTACCAGCCTGGGCAATAATTTCTGCTTCTTTTTCGTGATATTTAGCATTTAAAACATTATGTGGTACCCCCTTCTTTTTCAGCAATCTACTTAAGTATTCAGATTTCTCTATTGAAATAGTTCCAACAAGTACAGGCCTTCCCAATTTGTGAAGTTCTTCAATTTCCCTTACTATTGCCCTAAACTTTTCTTTTTCAGTTTTATATATCA
>JALULU010000376.1 GCA_027040585.1 Acidobacteriota bacterium
ATCTGTCTCAACAACTATCTCAGGATTTAAAGGCTCCTCATAGGGATCTGAAATACCTGTAAAGTTCTTTATCTCTCCACTTAATGCCTTTTTGTAAAGGCCCTTTACATCCCTTTCAATTAATTTTTCAACGGGACATTTAACAAATACCTCAACAAACCTTCCTATTTTTTTCCTGTTTTCATCCCTTATTTCCCTATAGGGAGAAATTGCTGCAGCAATTGCCACAACACCATTTCTCGTTAAAAGTTGACAGACAAAGCCAATCCTCTTGATATTCTCATCCCTATCTTCCTTTGAAAAACCAAGTCCTTTACTCAAATTTGTCCTTACAATATCTCCATCAAGAATTTCAACCTTCATTCCCCTGTTTAAAAGTTCCTCTTCAACCATTCTGGCAAGTGTAGACTTACCTGAGCCTGACATCCCTGTAAACCAGAGTGTAAAACCTTTCATATTAAACTCCTCCAATTTAATTATCCTCTAAAAAATTTTTTCCAATAAAGTCCCTGTTTACATTTATGTTATAATAATCTATTACAAATGGTGTTATATTGAAAATTGAGTTATAAACATCTTTCCCACCATAGTTTTTTTCACAGTCTCTAAATATAAAAATACCCTCCTGGGCGTGATTCGCATCATCTGGACCTGTATCATTTTCAAAAATCAAAATATCATCATGTCCAACTGTGCCCGCAGATCTGTAGTCAAGATTTCCAAAGTAAACTATTAGATCAGGTGGAATATTTTTACATTCCCTATAAACTTCTTCAGGCTTATAAACAACTGTCCCCATGTTATTACCATTCTCATCTTTAATATTTTTTAGCTCTTCAATAAATTTATCTCTAAAGTCCCCATATTTATCCTGAGGTATTACCCCCTTGGGCTCCCTTCCTTCTACATTAAAGAAAATTCTTCCATAATATCCCCCCTCACCCCACACCTTTGTATTTTCCCAGTCAATCATATCAGGTTTTAATTTTTCAATTCCATTTACTTTTCTATTTAATTTCAAATATCCCTTTTCAATTAACCAATCATTTATGCAAACTCCTCCCTTCATTCCCTTTGCACCGTGATCGCTTACCACAAGGACCGATGTGCTATCATCAAGAATTTCAAGCACTTCACCTATTTTCTTATCCACAAACCTATAATAGTCAAATATTGCATTTTCATATTTATTCCCCTCTTCATATAGTCTATGAGTTCTATCACAATATCTCCAGAACGCATGATGTATTCTATCTATACCCATCTCCACAAACATAAAAAAATCCCATTTTTCTTCCTTTAAAAAATGTTTCACAACTTCAAAGCGTCTTTCAGTCATTGTATAAATTTGTTCAAGCAACCAATCCTTGTTGTCTGTTCTGAAATTTTTTACATCAATTATGTAGTCCCCATCTGCCACTTTGTCTAATTTTTCAGAAACATTTTTAGGAAAAGTATACTGAGAATTTTTATCTGGTGTTAAAAAACTTGAGACAAGTATTCCATTTAAGGGTTTAGGTGGATAGGTTTGAGGTACACCTATCACAATGGATCTCTTTCTATTTAAAGACATATAATTCCAGAGTGTTTTCTCCTTTACATATTTTGCATTTGCAAAATATAAGTCTTCATAGCCATAACTTTTTCTATTTCTAAATCCATAAAAACCAAGTTCTCCAGGATCTCTACCAGTGACCATTGATGTCCATGCAGGCACAGTAATTGGAGGTATGGTACTTTTCATCTTCCCATATATTCCATTATCCATAAGATATGAAATATTTGGTAGATTGTCTCTGTATTCTTTAAATAAAAGTTGTGGGGTAGCACAGTCAAGCCCAATTATTAAAAGTTTTTTCATAATTTCTACCTCTTATATTCTTTAGCCAGGACCTCAGCCACTTCAGGCCTTGTCATCTCGGGTGGTGGAAGCTCTCCATTTTTAAGCATCTCCCTAACCTTAGTTCCACTTAAAAAGAAGTGATCACTTGACGGATGTGGACAGGTTTTTATTGAAGCCATCGAACCACATTTCCTGCAATAAAAGGAGTGTTCAAAAAATAGTGGTTCTATATCTATTTCATCTCTATCAAACTCATCAAAGATATAATGGGCATCATAGGTTCCATAGAAATTTCCAACACCAGCATGGTCTCTTCCAACAATAAAATGGGTACAACCATAATTTTTCCTGACAAGGGCATGTAGTACTGCTTCCCTTGGCCCTGCATACCTCATAGCTGCAGGAAACACAGAAAGGGCAGTCCTTGTTTTTGGGAAATAGTTCTCAAGAAGTACCCTATAACACTTCATCCTTATGTCAGCAGGTATATCATCCTTTTTAGTCTCACCAACAAGGGGGTGTATTAAAACAGCATCCACAATTTCAAGTGCACACTTGATTAAATACTCATGAGCCCTATGTATTGGATTTCTCGTTTGAAAGGCCACAATCTTTTTCCAACCTTTATATTTAAAAAGTACTCTTGTCTCCTCTGGATCAAGCAAATACCTTTCAAACTCCTTTCTCTTTGGTCTATTTATTAAAAAAATCTCCCCTCCAATGTAATAATCACCAATTGATTTCAAATACCTAACCCCGGGATGTTCTTCACTGGTAGTCCTCAAGCATTTCTCAGATTCAACCTCTTTATCAGCACTATAAATTTCCTCTATATTCATAATGGCAAGTAGCCCACTCTTTTCATCCTTTAAAACAAGTCTATCTTTGCCCCTTAATTTTTTTATTTCTTCCTCTGTTGCAGAAAGTGTTATTGGCAGTGGCCAAACAACACCGTTTTCAAGTCTCATAAAATCAACCACCGATTCATAATCATTTTTTTTCATAAATCCTCTTAGAGGACTAAACCCACCTGTGGCAATCATTTCAACATCACATACTTCCCTATCGGTTAAGTCCTTTTGGGGTAAATTTTCTACTTCTTCAAGCAATTTTTCTCTTTCATCACCTTTAATTATCCTATTGACAAGCGTTCCTCCATGCGGTTTTATAGCCATTCATTCCTCCCGTAACCATAAAAAAATAGTTAAAAATTTTATACTCTATAAAAAAATAAAGAAAGGGATTTATTTACTTCCATCAAGATAGTTCATCAACCAGTTTTCTTTACTATCGATAAATTCAACGCCCATTTTAAGTTTCCCATCAATCTCTTTTTGCCATATTTTCTTCACTTTTGCTTCTGCATCAAATTCACCATCAAGCGAAGAAATTAAAATTGAAGCATTTTCTTTAATTTCTCTTGAAGTTACTATACAACACCCATTTTTAGAAAAATTTTCCAGATAGGTTTCCTCCTCAAAAAAATCTCCATTTTCGTCTGGCGCCTGTATTTTTACACCAATTTTTTTATAATGCCTTTCATCCCTTCTCTTATTCATTTTTACTTCCCTCCTTCAAAGTTGATAACTTCTCCTTTACCCTCTTTACCACCTCATCAAGTAAATCCCTATCAATATTTTTATTGGAAGAATTAATTTTACAAAGGGGTTTATCCTCCGGAATATTATATTTTTTTCTCACCACTTCAAGCTTTTTAACATCTTCCTCTTTAAGAAGAGAAACGCCTCCAAGTTGTTTTGAAATAAAAATTATTTTTGCTGCATGTTCAAGGCTTTCCATTCTATAATATGCTTCTTGAAGATCCTTACCAAGCGTAAGTGCTCCATGGTTTTTCATTAAAACCCCTTCATATTTCTCAATATATGGTTTTATGGCATCTGGAACTTCATCTGTTGAAGGAGTTCCATACGGAGACAAGGGAATACTTCCCATTGTCAAAATTATTTCAGGTAGAACGCATTCTTCCATTGATATTCCAGATACAGCAAAGCCTGTTGCATATGGCGGATGAGTATGCAAAACAGCATTAACATCCTGTCGAACTTTATATACCATTAAGTGCATTGGTAACTCAGACGATGGCTTTTTAGTACCTTCAATCAAATTTCCATCCAAATCCACCTTTACAATCATATCCATATTTAAAAATCCTTTACTTACACCGGTTACAGTCGTCAAAATTTCATTTGGAGATATTTTTACACTTATATTTCCATCGTTAGCAGCAACCCATCCCTTAACCCAACATCTCCTCCCAATCTCTATAATTTCTTTTTTTATTTCATATTCACTTCTAAATTCCATAATAAAATGTTTCCATAGGTTTTAAATAGAATTTTAATACATACATTATCTAAAAACAACACATCTCTCAGGTAAACTGATAAGTTCCAAAAATTTACACAAAAAATGTCAAAAAAACTGTTAAATACCTGTTAAAAACTCCTCAAAACATAAGATATTTAAAAAAATTAAAAATCTGTTAACACTTTAATCACCACATCTAACATATTGAAAAATAAAGACTTACTTTTTTGGAATATTTTCAAATTCCCTTATAAAAAGGAAAAAATAAGTTTTTAACAACTTTTCAACACACTTTTTTCAACTAAAAACTATTAATTTGTATAATTTTTTCCTTTTTGATAAACTTTTTTCTATGGCTAAGGCTATTTTTTTAGATAGAGATGGAACCATTTGTAAAGATTTTGATTATAACAACGATATAAATAAATTGGAAATTATAGAGGGCGTTGGAAAAAGTCTAAAAAAATTAAAAGATAATGGATTCCTTTTAATCGTCATTTCAAATCAGTCTTGTGTTGCAAGGGGTCTTTGTAAATTAGAAGAAGTAGAAAATTTTAATAAAAAACTAAACGAAAAACTCATAAAAAATTATAAAGTGAAAATTGATAAATTTTATTTTTGTCCTCACCATCCTGAGGGAATTGTTGAAAAATATAAAAAAAATTGTATTTGTAGGAAACCTTCTCCGGGAATGATTTTTAAGGCAAGAAATGAATTTAATATTGACCTCGATACATCTTATTTAATTGGAAATAGTAAAAGTGATATAGAATGTGGGATTAGAGGTAAATTAAAGAAATCGTTTTTAATTGGACCAGACACTTTTAAAAATATAACTGAAAAAATTTTAGAGGATTTAAAATGAAAATCAAAAAAATAATTAAAACCATCGAGAGATTTAAAAACTGCAAAGTTTTACACATTGGAGATTTGATTTTAGATCAATTCTTATTTGGAGAAGTTTTGAGAATTTCAAGGGAAGCACCAGTTCTTATATTGAAATATAAGGAAACAATCAACATTCCCGGTGGTGGGGCAAACTGCCTTAATAACCTGATATCCCTTGGAGCAAAAGTAATTCCAGTTGGAATTGTTGGAGAAGATGAAGAAGGAGAGTGGTTGCTCAATTATTTTAAAGACAAAGGGGTCAATATTAAAAATATCTTTAAAGTGAAAGATTATCTAACACCTGTTAAGACAAGAATCTTAGCGGGATCATTTCACTCTTCAATGAAACAGATGTTAAGAATTGATAAAGAAGATGAGGATGAATTTAATATTAAAACTTTAAAAGAAAAAATATTTAATGTTGTTAAAAGCAATATAAAAAAGGTAGATGGCGTTGTAATATCAGACTATGGATATGGGATAGGAGACCCTAAATTTCTAAAAGATATAATTACATTCGTCGTAAAAAATGGGAAAAAAATAGTGGTTGACAGTAGATTTAAAATAAGAGAATTTAGAAATGTAACCTCTATCACACCTAATATTTCAGAAATTGAAGAAGCCTACGGAAAAGAAATTGGAAATAATCTCTCAAAAATGGACAAAATTGCCCAAAAAATAATAGACAATCAAAATTTGGAGGCACTGTTAATTACAAGGGGGAGACTTGGCATGAGTCTTTATGAAAGGGGAGAAAAGCCGTTTCACATACCTGTATTTGGTTCAGACGAAGTTGCAGATGTAACCGGTGCAGGAGATACTGTAATT
>JALULU010000377.1 GCA_027040585.1 Acidobacteriota bacterium
CAATCGGTCCAAATATTTATGCTCCCCACTCAACAGATGAAAAGTGTGAAATAAATTCGGTTGTAAGATTGGAAAAAATTGTAGAAAATTTGATAAAAATAAGTAAATAAGGAAGTAAAAATGTCGCTACAAGAGTCAAAAGATATTCCATTGGGAACAAAATTGCCCGAATTTACACTCAAAGACCCGTATGGCAAAGAGTATGATATAAAAACTCAAGTAGGAAAAAACGGTTTGCTTGTTTTTATTACTTGCAATCACTGCCCTTATGCTCAAGCAGTGTGGGGTAGGGTAAAAGAGATCATACGATTTGCTAAAAAACTTGAGATAAATTCTATAGCCGTCAATCCAAATATCCATCCAAACTATCCTGAGGATTCGCCTGCAAAAATGAGGGAAAAGATAGAGGATGAAGGGTTTGATTTTCCTTATTTAGTAGATGAAACTCAAGAATTTTCTAAAGCATTGCAAGCTATGTGTACTCCTGATATTTATCTTTTTGATAAAGAGGGCAAATTATATTATCATGGGCGAATAGATGATAATTGGAAAGATGAAAGTAGGGTAAAAAAAGAGGATTTAAAAGATGCATTAATGCTGCTTTTTACTGGTAAAGAGCCTCCAAAACCGCAATATCCTTCTATGGGATGCTCTATAAAATGGCTTGATACGATAGTTGGCTAAAATCTCCAAGTAATACTAAATCCACCCCACTGCTTTTTAGCGTGAGAGAAAAAACCTTTTCCGTGAAAGTAGGTAGATTTTATTTTAAAGGAGTATTGTATCTTTTTGTAGAATATTGAGTATATAATTTCCTCACCGATGACATAATTGAGTTTTGAGAGATGATACCCCTTTTCGTTTGCTCTGCTTATGATGTAGTAAGTGCCTATCTTATTTGCAAAAAGACCGAATGCTATAGACCATTTAAAATCTTTAAAAGGTTTATAGTGTAAGATATTACTCTCTTCGCCTCCGATAAAATTTCCCGTAGTAGCAAATGTATCAAAACCACCCGTACCAAAACGAAACATACTGCCTGCCAAATATCCGCTATAAAAATTTCCTAAATCTCCTCGAATATTGTTTGTCCAATCATAATATACGCTTTTAAATCTTCTTTTATCGGTTTTATATGCAAAATTATATGAAATACCGCCCATAAATCTATTTGATAGCTGAGTTCCCCAGCCTGCAGGTTTAGAATGACCTATGAGGGTATGAAATCCTTTTTGTAACTCTTCAGCTAAAGTAATTGGACCTACCGCACCTATATTTATCCCAAATTCATGAAAATAGTTTTTGGATGATTTATATAGTAAAAAATTTAGTTTTAAGTATCCGGCATAAGGTATGTCTATAAG
>JALULU010000378.1 GCA_027040585.1 Acidobacteriota bacterium
CCACTTCTCCCATAGGTGATTTCTTACTATATCAAATGTTAAGAACCTTTAAATTGGCAATTTATAGTGATAAGAATGCCGGACATTTTGGTCTATCACTTAAAAACTATACCCATTTTACATCTCCTATTAGAAGGTATGCTGATCTAATAAATCATAGAATCTTAAAGAAGGCAATAAAGGGAGGTAAAAAACCAAAATTAGAACTGAATAAAATTGCAAAATACATTTCTGAAAGGGAAAAAAAGTCAACAGATGCTGAAAGAGAAACAATAAAGTATGAAAAATGCAAATTTATGGAAGAAAAAATGGGAGAAGATTTTGAAGGATATGTTAGCTTTGTAAGGGAAAATGGCTTTTATGTGGAATTGATTAAATTTTTTGTAGAAGGATTTGTTCCAATATACACCTTAAAAGGATATTTCATATTTAATGAAAAAAAACAGCAGTTAAAAGCTGAGACGGGGAAACTTAAATTCTCCCCTGGTGATAAGGTATTGATTAAAGTTGTAGGAATTGATGTTGCAAGCCTTAAAATTGAATTTCAACTCATTAAAAAACTTAATCAATAACCTATTTTATGTAAATACTCATCACTCATACCAAAGTGATGACCTATTTCATGAACTACAGTTTTTACCGCAATTCTTTTCACATCATCAACATTCCTCGAAACATACAGTATTGGTTCCATATAAATTGAAATTTTTGCAGGTGGTACAAAAGGGGAAAATGAACTCCTATCACCAATGGGAACTCCTTGATATAATCCAAAAAGTTGATAGCTGCTTTTTAGACCCAACTCCTTTAAAACAGATACGTCCGCTCTTTCTTCAACTACCACCACAAGATTATCAAAAAACTTCTTAAACTCTTCGGGGATCTCTTCTAATCCTATAAAAACTATCTCCTCAAATTCATCTTTGCTTAGTCTTAGCACCTTTTTCTTTAATTTCCTTTTTTTCTTTAATCTTATTGATAACAAAATCTACAAATTTATCAACAGCAGATGAAAGATATTTTTTATTTATTTTTCCCTTTGTATAAACATTGAAATTTTCAACATAGGAAAATCTATAGTTGGAAAACATTTCCTCAGGTGTAATATTATGAGGAAGTGTAAAACTATCAGAATTTTTACCCTTCCTCAATTTATAAAGGATTGAGCTGTTGCTTAAATTTAATATATCTCCATACGATAGAGAAATTAAATTTTTCCCTTTAATTAAAGGAAGGATATCTTTACTTATTCCATATTCTGCACTTTCTAATTCATTTTCAAGATTTTCAAGTGCTTTTTTACTTAAGGAAAGTGCAAAAAAGTTCTCTTCAACCAAAACAGGTACTCTAAAATCTTTATAATTAAAAACATATAAAGGATATTTTCCTATTTTATCCTTTTTAATATTTAAATCTTTATATTTCATCCCCTCTAAAGCGTTAACCAACTTATCCACTAATTTTATATCCTTGGGAAAAAATATCTGAACCCATGAGTCTCTACTTGAAACATCTCCTTTATAATTTGAAAGAAATATAAAATCATTCCCAAGGAGATTAAAAATTTCGGAAGTAGTCAATCCTACATAAATAGAAGTCTGCATATCAGCCATTCCCATAAGACCATTTATAAGGCTCTTCATCTGATCTCCAAAGGAATCAGAAAGTAATGACTTTAAATTCTCTACAAATTTAAAAATGGGAAATCTTGAAAAGAGCAGTGTATCATATCCTCTGGGGACATTTGACAAAACCTTTTCATAATTCTTATCCTCTTTATAAAATTTCAAAAGGTTTCCAATAAAAGTAAACTTAGAATCATTCATTTTCAAAACTTCTCTATCGTCAAAAAATTTACCCTTATCTTTAAACTCAATGAAATAATATTTCAAATTTAAAATGCCAAGATTTGTAATAAATTTATTTAAATTCTCTTGAGTAAAGAATTTTTCAAACATCTGAGAAAAAGGATTCTTATTCTCTCTTTTATTTTTATCTTCCTTCTTAAAAGCAACTTTCTTAACATTATTCTTACCTATATTTTTTAAAGAGTAATCAATAAATCTCTTTAAAAAAGCAAAGTCTACAAACAATATGGATTTCTTTTTTAAAGTTCCATCACTTAAATTTGAAAAGATTCTTTTATCATTTCTAATATCATATCCCTTTTCAGCAAGATAGTCAGAAATACATTCTTTTACTGAACCTGCACTACCAAAAAGTATCACCTCGTTTTTATCACTGTGAGCAAATTCAATATTTTTATTTTTATATGTTGGAATAGAATAAATTAAAAAATTAGATAATTTTACAACAGGCATTTTTTTATTTTTTGAAATATCTTTTAAAATTAATTCCTTAACCTCTTCATATGCCTTTTTATCCTTAAAAGAAATTACAGAAGTAAATGTGAGTCTACCTTTCTCATAATTTTGAGGAAATTTAACACCTAAGCCAATATCTGAATTTGCCAAATTGTTATTATTAAGAACTTCTATCCATGAGCTACTTTTCTTACTATTAGCTAAAATTTTTGAAATATTAGTGAGAAATATTTTATTAAAATCGTGCATATCAGTTGAAACAAAAACAAAATCAGCATTTGCAGGTAAAAATTTTTCTATGTTAGTTCCAAAAGAAAAACATAAGAATATGGACAAGAATAACACCAAAACATAAAACTTCTTCATAAAAAACTCCTTTATACTCATTTTTTTACTTCATTATTGTAATAGGAATGGGAATAAATGTCAAAATAAAAACCAGAAGGGAAACCACACCTAATAAATATCTTTTAAAATCTGGTTTTATGCTCTCAAAATAAAGAGGTGGGTGTTCTAATCCCAAAAAAAAGACAATAATGGCAAACAAAAGGTAAGAAGGTGTGGGCCATGATAATAAAGAAAGTAAAATTAAGCCAAAAAATGAAATAAGTGAAACTGCTTTGTGAATTTTCCTTCCAAAAAGCGAGTAAACTATATGTCCACCGTCCAATTGCCCAATTGGAAGCAAATTTAAACTTGTGGCAACGCATCCGATATACGCTGCCCAACCTATTGGATGCAAAATTATATCTTTTGCTCCAGGAAAAAATATTTTTTCTCCTAACTTAAAAATTAAAGGTTCTCCTAAAACTATATCGCCACTTTTCAAAGTAAGGTTTAGAACTGGATAAGATGCAAAAATTCCCAAAAATACTGCAGGCAATAGAAAAATAAATCCAGAAAGAGGACCCCCCGCCCCTACATCAAATAACTCCTTTCTATTTCTAAATGGTTCCTTAATTTTTATAAAGGCCCCAAGTGTACCAAAAGTCTGAAAAAATATGGGTACTGACGGAAAAGGTATTAAAAAAGGTGGTGTAGAATATAAATTGTGTTTTCTACACATAAAAAAATGACCAAATTCATGTGCCAGGAGAACTACAATCAACGGAAAAGAGTAATAACTTCCTAAAATAATAAATTTAAGAGATATCAAATCTTTGAAAAGCAGTGTAATAGAAAATGAATTATCTATTGCCGTTTTATATTCTAAAAACCAACCATATCCCGCCAGAGTTATAGTTACAGAGGAAAGAAATAATAAAAATAGCGCAATAACAATATTTTTTCTCTCTCTTTTTAAATAATTCTGCTCCTTTTCTATATAAAACCAATTTTCTTGACTCATTTAAAAATTTAGTTTTTTACCAGATCTAAATTTCACAGTTTTACCACTTTTAATTTGGACAACTTCATTTGTCCTTGGATTACGAGCAATCCCTGTTTTTTTATTCTTAACTAAAAATATTCCAAACCCTCTTAACTCCACTCTACCTTCATTCTTTAATCCATGCTTCACTTCACTAAAAAAAGTATCAATTATTTTCTTTGCCCTTGCTTTAGATACATCAAGTTTTCCAGAAAGAGCATTTTCCAGGTCATTTTTTATCACTGTCACCTCCTTAACCTAAATAAGATCACTAAACAAAAAAGTGAATTATTACATAAAATAAAAAAAAATCAACGATTTAGAGTATCCCCTTACTGCTTTAACACTTTTAGCAAAAACTTCTTTATATCTTTAATATCAAAAGGCTTTTTCATAAAAAACTTTATCTCAAAATCACTTCCAATTTTCTCACAAATATTTTCAAAAGAATATCCACTGGTAAAAACAAAATGCTCTATACCCTTTTCCTTAACAAAATTTTCTAATAATTCTATATTATTACTTCCCACAATACTAAAATCTATGAAATAAATGTCATGAGATTTATCTTTAGTAAAAAAATCCCTAAATTCTTCAAATTTTGAAAAAGATGTAACAGAAATACCAAAATCAGATAAGCACTCTTCTAAAAATTCCCTTATGGAAGGTTCATCTTCAAGTAAAACCGCTTTGTAGTTCATATTATGAAAATCTATATCTTCATCAACTTCTATCTCCTCTTCTTCCTTATCATTATAAAGTGGCAAATAAACAAAAAAAGTTGTACCAACACCAACTTCTGATTTAACTTCAATGAATCCACCATGTTTTTTAACAATTCCATAGACAGTACTTAAACCTAAGCCCGTTCCTTTACCAGGTTCTTTCGTAGTAAATAGAGGTTCAAAAATCTTATCAAGAACATCTTTTGGAATACCACTCCCTGTATCTTCAACTTTAATTAAAGCATATTCTCCCTTTTCAATTTTATATTTATCTAATATCTCTGGATCATCAACTCTTTTGCTTGTTAGATAAAACCTTATTTCCCCACCATTTTCCATTGCATCCTGAGAGTTAGTTGCAAGGTTTAATAATATCTGACCAATTTGATTTTTATCTGCATATACAGGTGGTACTTCATCCAATTCATATATAACATCTATTCCCTTTTTTTTATAGTTCTTAAAAAATACTATAAAATCTTTTAATTCCTTCTTTAAATTTACAACTTCAAAATTTACAGGCACTTTTCTCGAAAAGATAAGTAAACTTCTCGTTATATTAACACCCCTTTCCACAGCGCTAAAAATATTATTTATTTTAGATTTTAATTCAATATCCAGATTTCCCCTTTTATAAATAAGGTCTAAATTTGCCTTAATTATAGAAAGAATATTATTAAAATCGTGTGCCACGCCAGCAGTAAGTATCGCCATGCTTTCCAATTTTTGCATCTGTAAAAGCTGTTCCTCAAGTGATTTTCTCTCAGTAATATCTAAAAATGAAATTAAGTATCCTTCTTCACCTGCCATCTCAGTTTGCACAAAAGTCCCGGAAGCCACCAAATGCTTTTCTCTCTTATTCGGGGTTTTGATGACAAGAGTAAAAGTGTTGCTTTTTCCACTTTCCCATCCTTGTAAGTGTTTTTTAAACTTTTTAAATTCATCATTTGAGAGAAAAGGCCTTATTGAAACCGGTGTAATACCCTTAAACTCAAGAATTTCTTTCATCCTACTATTTAAAAAAATAGTTTTTCCATTTTTTGAAAAAAACCATATGCCAACGTTAACATTTTCAATTAAACTCTTATATTTTTTCTCAGAGATCTTTAATCGTATATTTACTTCAGTTAACTGATTAACCTTGGCCTCAAGGGAAGAAACCATTTTTTTTGATAACTCTTTAAAAACTTCTTTATCAAATACTTCCCTTTGCTTTACAGTATTTCTTTTGCCTTCAAGAAGAGCACCTATTTTATCCGGAAAGTTAAAAGGATCTATAGGCTTTGGAATAAAGTCAACACAGCCCACAGCAAAAGCCATATCCCTATTTTTCTTTGAAACCTTTGCAGAAATAGCCACTATAGGTATACTACTCAACTCACCTGTAGATTTTAATCTCGTTGTGACCTCAAATCCATCTAAACCCGGTATGGCTATATCCATTAAAATTAAATC
>JALULU010000379.1 GCA_027040585.1 Acidobacteriota bacterium
CCATTATGGATCCACAATCTGGACAAATTGGTGCATCAGACTGATAGTCAATTAGATGTCCACTTTCAAGGTTGCTATTATTTTCTACTTTATTATTAGTACTACTACTATTTATGGGATTTGAGGGTTCCACCACTCCAACTTTTTTTTGAACTTCTACAGGTAAAAATTTAAGTGCCAGCCACTTGAAAATGTAGTCTAAAAGGGACTTTGCGTAGGGAATATTTTTATTCTTTGTAAATCCAGATGGCTCAAATTGCGTGTTGCTAAATTTATTTACAAGTACTTCAAGCGGTACGCCATATTGTAAAGCCATTGAAACAGCTGTTGCAAAGCCATCCATAAGTCCTGATATGGTACTTCCCTCTTTAGCAACTACTAAGAATATTTCACCGGGCTTTCCATCCTCGTACATTCCCACGGTTATGTACCCTTCATAATTTTGTATCTGAAATTTGTGGGTGATTGAATTTCTTTCACGTGGTAATCTTCTTCTAATGGGGAAAAACTCTTTTTGGTATGATTTATTAGAAACTGAAAGAGGTTGTAGTCTTTTGGACCCATCTCTATAAATTGCTACAGCCTTAAGTCCCAGTTTCCAGGACTCAATATATATATTTTTGATTTCTTCGACTGAAATATTGTTTGGTAAATTTACAGTTTTGGAGATTGCTCCAGAGAGAAATGGCTGAACTGCTGCCATCATTTTAACATGTCCCATGTGATGGATGAACCTATTGCCTTTATGTGGCTTTAATGCACAATCAAACACTGGAAGATGCTCTTCTAAAAGATTTGGTGCTCCTTCAATAGTTCCATTCTCTTCGATATATTTTAAAATCTCCTTAATATCTTTTTCTGAATATCCAAGTCGCTTTAATCCTTTATTTACCGAGTTATTGACAATCTTTAGCAGTCCACCACCCACAAGTTGTTTAAATTTAAGCAGTGCTATATCGGGTTCTATTCCTGTTGTATCACAGTCCATCATAAATCCAATTGTGCCAGTAGGCGCAAGTACAGTTGCCTGGGCATTTCTAAATCCGAACTTTTTTCCTTCGTTTAAAACTTCTTCCCAAATTGAGGTAGCGTTTTCCTTCAGGTATTCAGGGACATTTTCTATTTTTTTCGTATGTTCTAAATGTAAATTCATAACATCTAAAAATGGCTTTTCATTTTTTTTATATTCAGAAAAGGGACCTTTTATACTTGCAAGTTCAACGGAGGTTTTATAGGCATATCCCGTCATAATTGAGGTTATTGATGATGCAATTCCTCTACCTTTATCGCTATCATAAGGCAGGGCAAGATTCATTAAAAGCGCTCCTAAATTAGCATATCCAAGACCGATTGGTCTATA
>JALULU010000380.1 GCA_027040585.1 Acidobacteriota bacterium
TCAAATTTTTCTTTAAACAGTTTCTTTGCGTTTTTCTTCTTTCTTTTTAAAATTTCTAAATCACATATTTCCTCAACAACTTTATTTAAATCTTTTATATCTTTTACGTTCCATCCTGCATCATATCTTTCTATAAAACCTGACATTGTTGTAAAATCCACAGAGATTATTGGAAGTCCACAATTTAGATAATCAATATTTCTAAAAGAAAAGGAAAGTTCCCTTTCAACGTTTCTTTCAAAGAGATCAAAGGCAAGATGACTCTCTCCATATTTTTTTAAGAGCTCAGAATATGGTAAAAATTCTGAAATAATTACATTTCTTTTAGTTTCAATTTCCTTGAAACCCTCTTTATATTTTTTTGATTTTATTCTAAATGGATATTTCCCTTTAAAAATAGTGAGCTCAATTTCTTCACTTTTATTTTCAATTATTTCAATAAATCTTTTCAAATATTTTGAGGGGTCAATCCATGGCCAGGAAATTCCTCCCATTACAACTTTCACAGGTTTAGTTATATTATTGCTATCTATATTGATATTTTTTGAAGAGATGGGAAGTATTTTTATTCTTTCTTCTTTTATATCAAATCCTGAGCACATAAGTAGATTTAAATAGTATGCCTTTTGTCTTTCTGTGGAACAGATTAAATAATCGCATTGAGATATTCTTGTGGTGAACTTAAAAAACCATTCCTCAAAAGAAAGATCTTGAAATGTATATTCAATAAGGGATGGAGCAATAAAATCCCCTATGACAATGAAATCACTTTTAGTTCCCTTTAAAAATTCTAAATTTTCTCCCTGAATGAAAATAACTGCATCTGGAGTTTCTTTTCTTATTTTATCTATAAAATCTACCTTTTCATCGTAGATAAGTACCTCGTTTCTATCTATTTTTGTATTATCCTTGATAAAATCTTTCTGAATAAGATATTTGACTTCAAAGTCTTTTTCTCTTAATGTGTTTCCCAGTGAATATGCTCTTAAACTATTGCCGGTTACAACTTTTTTAGGATTATAAAAAGGACCGTGGATGTTGATTAATACATTCATTTTTTTACCTTTTTGAAAATAGTGTTAAATTTAAAATATTTAAATTATTTTGTCAAATAAGAGGGGAATTTTTTAGCCGCTTTTTCAATTGTTCTACCATCTTTAAATACATATTTATATCTGTGAGGTATGTAACATATGCCCTCATCTCTTCTTCCTGATGCAACTCTCAATTTATATAATCTGTTATGGAAGTCATATGGATGTAAATCTCTGGGACAATAAATTCCAACTGAAATTTCATATTCGCCTGCCATAAGTGGACATTCAGGAAAGATTACATCTAAATATCCTTCACCTTTAATATATTCTAAACTTGTTTCATCTTTTGCTGAAGATGATCCATAACAGAGAACACCATCATTTCTCCATATAGAAACTCCCATATTTGGTGTTTCAACCCTTTCATGTGCTATAAAGTGTAATCTGACAATTAACGTTTCGTTGAATTTAAAAAGGTCCTTTTTTTCTCCTTTCTCATTTAAAAATTCCACTTTGACAATTTCTGCTTCTCTTGTACCCTGGCGTGTGATTTTTGGTATTTCGCCAGACTCATCTTGATTGTCAAGCCCCAGACTTTTCCCAATTCTCGCCCTCTGAAAGTTTAGATAATCTTCTGTAACTCTTACACTGTCCCCTATTCTTCTCATTTTTCCATTATCAAGCCACATTACCCTATCACACAAACCTCTCACTGCATTAATTGAATGTGAAACAAAAATAACAGTCTTTCCCTGTTCTCTAAACTCTTTAATTTTTTTATAACATTTACTCTGAAAATATTCATCACCAACAGCTAAAATTTCATCTATTAGAAGAATTTCTGGATCAGTGTTTATTGCGACAGAAAAGCCAAGTCTCATAAACATTCCCGTCGAATAAATTTTTATAGGTCTATCTATAAAATCACCAAGT
This sequence comes from Acidobacteriota bacterium, assembly GCA_027040585.1. Taxonomy (GTDB): domain Bacteria; phylum Acidobacteriota; class JAAYUB01; order JAAYUB01; family JAMOQF01; genus JAMOQF01. Next base: position 1,971 of record JALULU010000380.1, read on the forward strand.
TCTGAAAACTCTATTATCTTATCCATTCTTTGATCAGTTTCTTCCTTGGTCATACCTAAAATGGAACAGTTCATGTAAATATTATCCCTTCCAGTAAACTCATGGTGAAACCCTGCTCCAAGTTCCATAAGAGCGGAAACTCTTCCTTTTACAGTTATTTTGCCTTTAGTTGGTTTTGAAATTCCTGAAATTAGTCTCAATAGAGTTGATTTTCCAGCCCCATTGCTTCCAATAAAGCCAAAGGATTCTCCCCTCTTGACGTTAAATGAAATATTTTTAAGTGCCCATAGTTCGGTATGGTATTTTTTCCTTCCAAAAGAGATGAGTTCCTTAACCCTATCAAAAGGATGAGGGTAGATATCATATTTTTTACTTATGTTATTTGCCTCTATTACGTATTCCATTTTATTCTTTATTTTTTATTTTTAACCATAATTTATGGGCAGCTTCAATATTTTCTTTCATTACTTCAATAAGTTTTAATTCAGGCTCGCCACTTTTCAAATCTGCTCCTGCAGATTTTAGTAGTTCAAGTGGTGGTTTTGAACAGCCGCTTTTTAACATATTTAAATATCTTTCCCTTGCGCCCTTTTCCCCGGATAAAATTTTTTCAGCAATTACTGTTGCAGCAGAAATACTTGTTGCATATTGATATACGTAGAAATTCATATAAAAGTGGGGAATATATGACCATTCAATTCCATAAAGGTTGTCAATTTTTACTGAGCCATCAGGGGTTTCATAGTACTTTTTTAAAATTTTAAGATAAGTCTTTGAAAGTAGATCCTCTGTGAGTGGGGTACCCTTTTCAATGTATTGATGAATTTTCAATTCAAATTCGGCGAACATTGTCTGCCTGAAGAAGGTGTTTCTAAGCATTTCAAGATAGTTTAAAATTAGAAAGAGTTTTTCCCTGTCATTTTTTATATTTTTTACCATATATCTTTCAAGTAGTGTTTCATTTAAAGTAGATGCAACTTCTGCAACAAATATTGAATATTCTGAATTAATATAAGGTTGGTTTGTATTTGAAAGGTATGAGTGCATTGCGTGTCCAAATTCATGTGCCATAGTTGTTAAACTTTCATAGTCATTATTGTAGTTTATAAATACATATGGATGAGCATCATAACAGGCATCACTATATGCTCCTCCGGCTTTTCCAATATTTGGATAGGCATCCATCCATCTTGATTCAAAAGCTTTTTTTAATTCAGTAGTGTATTTTTTCCCAAGTGGTGAAAGTGCTTTTAATATTATTTTTTTACCCTCTTCAATTGGGAATGTATAATTTCCCGGGACCACATCGGCATAAAAATCATAGTACCTCATCACTTTTAGTCCCATTATTTCTTTTTTAAGTTTCAGATATTCATGTAGAACGTTTAAATTTTTGTTGACCACTTTGATTAAGTTTTCGTAAACCTCTGTATCTATGTTATTTGGGAAAAGAGACGCTTCTAAACAGGAGTTATAATTTCTAACTTTAGATTTAATATAGTGTAGTTTTACCTCTTCATTTAAGATTGAAGCGTTTGTGTGTCCGAATTGTTTTAATTTTTTAAAAAATGCCTCAAAGACTTTTTTTCTGTCATTTCTGTTTTTAGCACTTCTATATTTTACATAATTTGGCTGGTTAATAACAACTTTAGAACCATCGGAAAGCTTAATTGTGGGGAATTTAATATCGGCATAGCTTAATTTAGAATATATTGTTTCAGGGTCATCTGATATCAAGGAAAAACTTGCGAGCATATGTTCACTTTTTTCAGAGAGTATATGTTTTTTTAATCTTCTAATATTAGTTAAATATTCTCTATAAGTTTTTAAAGGTTTAAAATTTAGGAAATTTTTAAAATTTTTTTCAGTCATCCTTGCAATTTCAGGTTCAAAGAATGAAACTTCTTTAGAATAAGATGAGTATAAAAACCCCGCTTTCCCAACCAATTCACTACTTTTAGAGTTTCTCAAATCTACATCTTGAGAAAGGTGAGCATATAGATAAAGTTTAGAAAGTTTTCTTTCAATTTTGTCTTTAAATGTTAAAAATTTATATAAATTTTCAGGACTTTTCAAAAGATCTTTTTTGTAATTTTTTATCTGTTTAATTTCTTTTTCAACTGCCATGTAATCGTTTTCCCAATCAGGAATTGTCTTATAAAGTGGTGATAAATCCCATTTATATTTTGTAGGGATTTTAGACCTTTCAGTAAGTGACAATCCGAATGTCAAAAAGAGTAAAAGAATAGTAAATGTTAAAAAAATTTTATTCATCTTCTTCTCCCAGAATTTTTCTTATTTTGCTTCTAAATTTATTCGTAAACTCAACTCTACCAGAGGAGTTTTTATAAAACCTGTAATTTAGGGAACAAGTTCTAAAATATTCCTGGTGATATTTTTCAGCTTCGTAAAATTTTTTTTCTGGAATAAGTTTAACAACTATTTCTTTGTTAAAAATCTGTGAATCTGAAAGTTTTTTTAAGAGTTTTTCAGCTATTTTTTTTTGATCTTCATTTGAGTAAAAAATAGCAGATCTATACTGCGAACCTTTATCAATAAATTGGCCACTATCATCTGTTGGGTCAATGTTAGATAGAAATTCAATTAGTAAATTTTTATAATTTATTTTTTTTTCATCATATTTCACTAAAATTGCTTCATAGTGCCCGGTTTTCCCACTTTTAACTTCCTCATATGAAGGATTTTTCACTTTCCCACCTGTGTAGCCACATTTAACGTCAATAACACCATCAATCTTTCTGAAGGATTCTTCCATACACCAAAAACAACCACCTGCAAATATTGCTTTCTCTGTCATCAATGTTAATTACCTTTAAAAAGTAAATTTGTTTTATACCATTTTAAAGCGTTTATTTCAATAGAAATGGGGTATTGTCTTTACTACAATTTACCTAATTCTTGACTAAATGTCCTTTTTTTAGTTTAATTTACTTTAAATTCTATACGGGGCGTGGCTCAGCCTGGTTAGAGCGCACGGTTCGGGACCGTGAAGTCGGAGGTTCAAATCCTCTCGCCCCGATAAATTTATAAAGTGAAAACCTATATTTTTAAAATATATGGAAGAGTTCAGGGTGTAGGGTATAGGTATTTTGCCCTTCAGAAGGCAAATCTTTTGAATGTAAAAGGATTTGTAAAAAATATGTATGATGGATCTGTGTATGTTGTAGCACAGGGAGATGAAAAGAATATAGATATTTTTAAAGAATATTTGAAAAAAGGTCCTAATTTTTCAAATGTGGAAAGAATAAAAATTGAGGTAGTGTATTTAGAAGATAAATACAACAATTTTAATATTGAGGTGTAAAAAATGTATGAAGAATTGAAAAAAGTTATAAGAGAAGTACCTGATTTTCCGAAAAAGGGAATCCTTTTTTATGACATAACAACTTTACTCAAAGATGAAAATGGGTTTAAAAAGACAATTGAAATATTGAAAGAATGGTATGAGAAAAAAGATTTTAATAAAATTGTTGCCATAGAGTCCAGAGGTTTTATTTTTGGAGCTGCTTTGAGCTATGCTTTAGGGAAATCTTTTATTCCAGTCAGAAAACCGGGAAAACTTCCAGCAGAAACAGTTAAAAAGGAATACTCACTTGAATATGGAACAGACGCAATAGAGATTCACAGGGATGCCATAGAAAAAGGCGATAAAGTTATAATAATAGATGATTTACTTGCAACTGGAGGGACAGCAAAAGCTGTTGTGGATCTGGTAGAGGAAATGGGGGGTGAAATTGTGAGTTTAGGATTTGTGATAGAACTTACTTTTTTAAATGGAAGGGAAAAATTAAAGGAGAAGGACATATTTTCAATTTTAAAATATGATGAATAAGGGATGAGAGGCTCCATTTCGGAGCCTCTTTCATTT
>JALULU010000381.1 GCA_027040585.1 Acidobacteriota bacterium
CTTATTTCCCCTCTTAATCTCACTTATCTTAAACAAAAGGGCAACAATTACCGCTGAAATTATGTTTAAAATGAGATATATCACCTCAAATATACTCCATAAGTTCTGAAATGTTTTTTAACCTTATTAGCTTTACCCCATCAACTGAAATCTTTACATCTGGAATGAAAACTCTTTTAAAACCAATCCTCTTTGCCTCATAAATCCTCTCCTTAAGCATCGGGATATTTCTTATGTTCCCACTTAAACCGACCTCACCCAAGAAAATTGCCCTTTTAAGGGGTCTCTTTTTAAAACTTGAGACAATTGAGGCAAGGACCGCAAGGTCTGCCCCTGTCTCACTTATTGAAATACCCCCTGCAATGTTTAGATAGATATCTGCCGGAATTAAATTTAAGCCCGTTGACTTTTCAAGGGTTGCAAGTAAGAGAGAAATTCTGTTTTTATCAAAGGTGGTTGACATCCTCCTTGCACCACTAAAATTTCCAAGGGATACAAGTGCCTGGACCTCAACAACAATGGGTCTTACACCTTCAATTGTAGTAAAATAGGAAACTCCGGAACTTAAATCCCCTTTTCCTGAGAGAAATAGCTTTGAAGGGTCCAAAACGGACTTTAACCCCATTTCCTCCATCTCAAAAATTCCAACTTCATTTACAGCCCCAAACCTGTTTTTAACCGCCCTTAAAATCCTCATACTGTTTAAAACCCCGCTTTTATTTTCCTCAAAGTAGAGCACAACATCTACAAGGTGCTCCAAAATCTTTGGACCTGCAATAATCCCGCTTTTTGTAATGTGTCCAACAATAAAGGTGGCACATTTATTTTCCTTTGAAAATTCAACAAGTCTTCTTGTACAGTAGTTTATCTGAACAGGAGTTCCTGAAATTGAGGTGAAATTTTTTGAGTGGACTGTCTGGATTGAATCAACAATTAAAACCTCAGGTTTTATCTTATAAATTGCAGATTCAACCTTTTCAAAATCTGTTGTTGAGAGGAAAAATAAATTCTCATGGGGCTTTACAGAAAGCCTCTTTCCCCTCATTTTTATCTGCTGTAGGGATTCTTCACCGCTTACATATAAAACTCTTTTGGATTTTGAGATGTTAAAGGCAACCTGAAGAAGTAGTGTTGACTTACCAGCTCCGGGATTTCCACCAAGAAGGATAACACTTCCTGAAACTATCCCACCCCCAAGGACCCTGTCAAGTTCCTCAATCCCACTTGAAAACCTGAAGTCCTCCCCCTCTTTTATCTCAGAATATTTTAAAACCTCAACATCCTGGGCTACTTCAGCTTTTTTCTCCCTATCCCTTTCCTCTTCCAAAAAGGTATCCCACTCGCCGCAATTTGGACA
>JALULU010000382.1 GCA_027040585.1 Acidobacteriota bacterium
TTATAAAGAGTATATCCGGGAGTAGCTTTTTCATTTGGTGCCACATTGTTTTGTCTTAAATATGTCCTTGAATTTAGCTCTATGTCTCCTTTAATTTTCCTAAAAAAGTTAAAATCGTTGATTTTAATCCCTAAATTAATTTTCATTGGAGGAATATCAGGTAGATATTCCCTTTTTTTTGTATCCCTTCCTTTCACATATGACAAATTGTTATAAAAGGAAAGTTTATTACTCAAATAATATTCAAATGAAAATTCAAAACCCCTTAAAAGTCCCACTGCAGCATTTTGCCAGGTCTCAATTTCCATACCACTCTCTGGATCAATTTCCCCTGTTTTTTCTCTTACTATAAAATCATCTATTCTATTTCTATATAGAGAAAAAGTGGAATATACTTTTTTACTGTTATATTTATAACCAAAATCAATGTTTAAACTTGTCTCAGGCTTTAATTCTGGATTTCCAATATTTACTGTATCCTGATGTGGTCCAAAGAAAAACCTTTCAAGAAGTGTTGGTGCCCTAAAAGCCCTTCCAACATTAAAAACAAGGTTTAGATTATCGGTTAAATGATAGGTTGTTCCCAATGATCCTGAATAAGTATCATTACTCACTTTAGTTGGCTTTACTGGATGGCCTGCTAAATAATCTGTTTTAGCCTTTATATAGTCGTATCTAATGCCAGTTGTTAAATCTAACTTGTCATTTACAAAAATTTTATCCTGGATAAAACTTCCGATCCCTTCCCTCTCTGATGGAGGTATGACCCCAGCAATTGGAAGATTTTCAATATCTCCTGTTATTATATCAACTTTAAATCTGTCTCTCCTTGAATCTGCATCTTCTCTAAAAACTGAAGTCCCTGCAGTAAAAAGATTATGATAACCACAAATAAATGAAACATAATCCTTTATTTCCACAGTTTTTTTGTTCAGCAATATTTCGAGGTCAAGATTTTTATTATTGGAAACAGGATTTAATATATGCATATGGCGATTGTGCTTCTGAATAGAAAAGATAAGATTGAAATTTCTCCAAAATGTAGAATTAAAGTTATGTGTTAATTTCATTGAAAAAAACCTATGTTTATTCGCCTTAAAGTAGCTTTCAATAGCTGTTCTATTTGGTATACCGAAGTCTCCTTGAATTTGGTAGAAATATGTTCTTATTTTGTTGTTTCCAATCTGTTTAAAAAAAGAGAAGTTACCTTCATAATATTCTGAAAAGCTATTTTTTAACTTAAATTGAGGGGTTTTGTAGTTATCTGTATCTTTAAAAATTTCAGAAACCCTAAAGCCAATTCCCTTTTTTCCTGTTTCAAAGAAAACTCTCTCACATTTCCCGATATTTACTGAATTAAAGATAAAATCCATTCCACTTTTAAAACATAGTTTTTTTCCAGTATAATCATCTGGAATATAAGGTATAAAATTTATAACACCACCTATTGCATTTGAACCATAAATTACTGAATCTGGGCCCTCCACAACTTCAACCCTTTTTATCTGTAGTGGATCAATAGATAAAAGATGATTCCCACCACTTCTCTGTTCAGATAATTTTACAGCATTTAACAATATAAGCACCCTTTCATCATATAGTCCCCTTATAACAGGTCTAACACTGTTCGGACCAGACTCAGAAACATCTACACCAGGTATATCTTTAAATAAATCTCCAACATTATATGGAATCTTCTCCCTTATTTGTTTAAAATTTTTTACATGCGCCTCGACACTTGTATCAAATGTGGGACTTTTATTAAGTGTAGCTGTAACAACTACTTCTTGCTTTATATGAATTTGCTTTTTCTTTTTATTTTTTTCATCTTTTTTAGTTACACTTGAAAAAAGATTGCCAGAAAAAGACAACAATATTAATAGAAACAGTGCATATTTCTTCATGATTCCCACCTAAAATTCTTTTAATAATTAAATTGAATTATAAAGAAGTATCCAATTCAGGAGGGGCTCTTTCAAAGTTTGATAGGCTAAGAAGATTTAAGTATAGATAATAAATTAATGGATAATATCTTTCAATAAAGTTAAACTTTACTAAAAATAGAAAAAAAGTAAGTAAACTTATGCTTAACTGACTTATAAATAAGCAAACTTCACAAAACTCTGCATTGGTAAAGTGCACCGATGAAGCAGGGCTTAAAATTAATTTAGATATAGATATATAGTGATGATGAAAAGCTGGAACTAATATAAAGAAAAATATAAAAAAAACTATAAGCGCTTTTTTCATCAATTTAAAAATATCTATAAATTTTAAGCGCGATTATAAATAAATGGATAGAGATAAGTAAAGATTAAATTATGAATTCTTTCTCTAAAATTAATTTTGCTTTTTTTAAAAGGAAGCGGCTCTTACCATAAGTGCCGCTTCTTTTCATAATTACAAGGAAATAATACTCTCTTGTTATAAGTTTTATCAAAAAACAATATTTTTCAGTAAAAAGGTTTAATTCCTCAAGCTCTCCTATATCTATATCATCCGCCGTCCTTAAAGAGGATTTAAGCAGAGAGGTTTTTTCAGCTGCAATTAAATCCAGATTTAGTTCCTGTGGAAAATCTTCTTCACCTATTATTGACTTCTCAATAATAATGCCATCAGTTCCCACAATCAATGCAGCAATTGTATCATCAACATTTTCAACTATCATGTCAAGCGCTTCTTTAAACTTCATTACCTCTCTACTCCTTTTAACACAACCCTTTTATCTAACAATTCTTGGAGTCAAGAAAAACAATACCTCTTTTGAGTCTTTCGACTTACTCTGACGTTTAAAAAGATTCCCTATAATTGGAATGCTTCCAAAAAGAGGTACTCTATCCTGATGATTCTCTTCCTGATCTATTAAAATTCCACCAATCATTGTTGTTCCACCATCAGCCACAAGAACATTCGTTTCCGATCTGCTGGTAACAATTGAAGGGATGCCATTTACTGTTTTAGAAAAATCTGCTCTATTGTTTTCAAGTTTAATCAACATATTAACAGTGCCTTCATCTGTTATAGTAGGTAACACCTGAAGCATCAAAGATGCTGAGAAAAACCTTGTTGTAACAGTATTATTCTCAACTGTCTGCACCGGGAACTGTAAGCCCTGTTCTATTGTTGCAGGTTGATTGTTCTGTGTTTGAATTTTTGGCTGTGAAATGATTCTAACCTTACCTTCACTCTCAGCAGCAGTTAATGAGGCATCAAGCAAGAAGGTATCAAAGATATTTCCAACCGCTATACCAATACCAGATGTTGCACCTTCTGCAGGCAAGTTGATGTTATAGTTACCTTTATCACCATTTCCACCAGGTACTATAGATGCAGATTCAGATGCTGTTGACTCAGAAGCTCCCTTGCCAGTAGCAGGATTACCAGCAACATAGCCAGATTTTGGTGTCATAGAAGGTCTATACCCACTTAAACCTGTCATCGTATTTGTACCACCGACAGTAATCCTTTCAAGATTACCTGCAACAAAGCCTGCTTGAATACCAATAGACCTTGCAAAACTTCTACTTGCTGCTAAAATTCTTGCTTCAATTTCCACCTGTCTCTGTGGAACATCTAACGTAGAAATTACCTTTTTAATCTCAGCAATTCTATCAGGAATATCCCTGATAATTATTGTATTACTCTGTGCATCAAAAGCAATAGCACCTTTTCCACCACCATGGGAAATGAAAACATCACCTAAAAATTTAATCAAGCTCTTACCATCAATATAATTTAAAGGAATAATTTCTGTTCTGATGGACCTTTCAAACTCAGCTTCTTTTCTTTTCTTTGCTTCCCTCCTCAATGCATCGAGTGTGGCAATTCTAACAACATTACCTTCAATAACTTTGTCAAGTCCATTATTTTTTAGCGCAAGGTCAAAAACCTGATCCCACGGAACATTCTTAACCTTTATTGAAATTGTACCCTTTACACTTGGGTCAACGACAATATTCAAATTTTCAAGTTCACTTATGAGCCTGAAAAAATCAATAATATCAGCATCTTTTAAATCAAGTGTAATGGGCTCACCAGTATATTTTACAGAATTTTTCGTATCATCAGAAATATAGGATATGGGATTTGGCCCAACATTATGCTTTTTATTTCTGATGAATTTGACTTCTTTCTTCTTGACATTCTCATTCCTATTCTCAACCTTTTTAGGTTTAATCACAGGTACTTTTATTTTAGTTACATTTTCATCTGTAATTCTAACTTCATCATTATTTTCTTTAAAGTTACCAATAGTAAAATTCAATCCATCACTAACTTTGGTTATTTTTACATCCTTTACTCTTTTATTCAAATCGAGGACAACTCTCACAATTTCCGGATCCTGATTCTGAAATTTAGAAATCCTAACCTTCTTAACCACATCACCATTAACCAAAAGATTCTTCCTGCTGAAATTACAACCAGTATTTAAAAGGTCAACTACAAATCTATCCGGATCAGTGAGATAGAATTTCCTGTACTTAACTAATCCAGATCCTAATAATTCCAGTTTAAATCCTTTTTCACTGGTATCAAACTTAACATCCTTTAAAAATGAGCCGGCAACTGTTCTCTTATTTTCTTTCTTTCTGATGTTTATAACTAAATAATTTCCTTGAGGTTCAACATCAACTTTAGAATCTTTTTTAAGAGAGATTTCAAGTCTAACACCTCTTGCACTTTTAGACGTTTTAATGTAATTAACTACCTCAGATTTTAGATTATAAACTGGCTCCAGATTGCTCATATTACAGCCTAAGAGATCAATAACTATCCAGTGTTTGTCTGGAGAAAATGAGGTATAGGAAACGCCTTTATCAGTACTCAGAACAATTTTAACATTTCCATTTTTACCTACTTCATACTTAAGGCTCTTTGCGGATGTAGCAAAAACCTGCATTCCTAATAATAAAACTATTGCCATTAGGGCAGTTACATAAAGGAGCAATTTTGTGGGCTTCATTAAATGCCTCCTTTCAAAATATAACGTTTTTTTAATCTTCTTGTTTAATAACAACTTTTGAATGCTCTACATGTCCATCTGTATATTCAAGTATCCTATCAAAAACAGCACTTGCAGTTCCCGCTTCAATGCTAAGATAAGCATTCTTCAATGTCCCATTGTAAACCCTCTCACCAACCTTTAAGAAATAGGACATGTTATCTTTTATACAATTAAACATAGCAACTCTTCCCCTGGGAGTATCAACAACACCAACTAACCTCAACTCTGAAATTAAAATTCCTCTAATACCTGGATATTTCTCCTGTCTCTCCTCAAAGGAAGGAATTCTCTTCAATTTTGCTTCTTCCTTTTTGTTAAGCAATTTTTTTCTCTCAAGCAGATTAACAAAAGGATCTAATCTTCCTGCTGGATTATAAACAGCTATGTGCTTAATAACTACAGGTTGTTCCTCTTTATTTGTTTTTTTGTTATTTTTCTGAGTATACACAAAAGAAATAGTAAAAAATAATAGCAAGAAAATGACTAAACTTTTTTTAATCATACCACAATCCTCTCAATGGTTTTATTTAATGGTTTCACTGTCTTCACCAATATAAACAAAAGTACTTGCTATAAATGAAGCTTTTAAGGTAAAACCTGAAGCGTCTCCACTGTTTAAGCCTTTGCACTTTAAATTATACACATTCAGTATTCTTTCAAAATTTGCGACTTTCTCAAAGAATTTCCCCAACGCATGATAATTACCGAGTACTTTAAATTTTATTGGAAGTTCATAGTAAAAATCATACATTTTTTTCTGCTGTGGCTCAAAAAGTTTAATTTCAAGGCCTGAAGTATTTTTAGCAAGCAATTCAAGTTTTCTTGCCAACAAATCTGTTTCCTTACT
>JALULU010000383.1 GCA_027040585.1 Acidobacteriota bacterium
TAGTTACAACAGGATATGGGAGAAATTTAGTTGATATTGCAGACAAAAAGGTTACTGAAATTACTTGTCACGTTAAAGGTATTTTTGAATATTTTAAGGTGCCAGGCACGTTAATTGATATTGGTGGTCAAGATAGTAAGGTAGCACTTATAGGTGATGATGGTAATCTTATTGACTTCATTATGAATGACAAATGTGCCGCTGGGACAGGTAGATTCCTCGAAAATACTGCCTGGAGGTTAAAAATTCCAATTGAAAAATTTGGTAAGATGGCATTAGAAACATCCGAAGAAGTAGATATATCAAGTACTTGTGCTGTTTTTGCTGAGAGTGAAGTTATATCACTGCTAGCAAAGGGAGAAGTGCTTGAAAAGGTTGTAAGGGGACTACACAGAGCACTTGTAAGAAGAATAGTTGGAATGGCTCATAACGTTGGGATTACCTCAAATTTAATGCTTTCTGGAGGGGTGGTAAAAAATTTAGCCATACAAAAAATGATTGAAGAAGAAACCGGTACTAAACCTCTTATACCAGAGAACCCTCAGATTGTAGGTGCATATGGTGCAGCAATTATTGGCTTAGAAAATCATTAATCTCCTTTTATTTTCTAAAAGATTTCAGCCTCACATAAGAATAAAGTTTAAAGTTATAAGATTTATTTTCGACTCCGATATGAGAGTAATTAAAAGAGTTTTTAAGGGAGAAGGTATTTTTAAATTTTTTATGGATGGAGGAAACGAAGTTAAGGGAACCGAATATAATACCTTTTTCGAGGATGTCTAATTTTTTAAGGAAGAGGTTATTTTTATAATTTTTGTTGTTATTTTTGGATTTTCTTTTTTTATAGGCGCTTGAGAATTTGTAATCTTCAGGGTTTTTAACAATACCAGCTCTAACGGGATTCATTTCGATGTAATTTTTACATATTTTAAAGGCGTTACCATTTTCAATGAGAATACTTTTAAATCTACCACCCCAGAGATAACCAGTTCTATTGAAGGTTTTGTTAAACCATTTAGAGAATTTTTCTTTAAGGAATTTGATGAATTCAGAGATATCCCAGAGTTTATTTCTAAGGGAAGAGGCGTCATTTAAGAGAGTGAGATTTTTATAGATATTTGCAGATTTAGCTTTTTTGATGATGAGAGAATCGGGGATATGAGATATTTTTTGAGAGGTGATAAGGAGATGGAAGTGATTACTCATAATGGAATAGGCTTCAAGTTTAAAGGAGAAGGCGTTTAAGAGATTTTTAAGGATATCTAAGAATTTTTGTTTAACGAAGTCGTGTTTAAGGAGAAAAGAATCTCCAGCGACCTTTGAGATAACGTGATAAGAGATGATTTCATC
>JALULU010000384.1 GCA_027040585.1 Acidobacteriota bacterium
AAAAAATTGACCTAAATTAAAAAAAGACCTTTTTACCGAATGTTAGAATATAAAAAAATTTTAAGAAAATTTTAAAAACCCTCAATAATCATCTGCCTGGCACCTAACCTAAACTGTGCCTGGCACTATTTAAGAGTATTTTTATATTATTAAATTTCTTTTAAAAAATTTTTTATAAAATTTAGATATTCTTCGGTATGTTCAAATTCTTTTTTAATTGTCAAGACACCTTCAGGTGAAAATGTTGATGAATTATAAATGTTTAATATGGACATTATTTTTTCTGGTTTAACATTGGTGTCTGGTGAAAATTTAAATTTAAGTATCTCTCCATATCTTTTAAGAGAAATAATTCCCTTTCTTTGCATTAAAAGTCTAATAGTTGTGAAGTCAAATAGGTATTCAAAACTTTTGGGAAATTTTCCATATTGGTCTCTTATCCTTTTTTTGAGTTCTTCAACCTCTTTCTCACTCCCTGCTGAAGCTATTTCTTTATATAATTTTATCCTTTCTCCCTTTTCGGAGATGTATTCCTCTGGTATATTCATTTTTATACCTAAAGAAATTTCAACTTCTTCTGATAAAAATTCCCTATTTCCTCTTATTCTCTCAATTTCATTTCCAAGCCATTTACAGTAAAGTTCAAAACCAACCACATCTAAAAACCCGTGTTGCTGTGGCCCTAAAATATTACCTGCACCTCTTAGTTTCATGTCAAGGGCTGCAAGTTTAAAACCTGAACCCAATTCATTTAAATCCTTTAATGCCAGTAGTCTTTCTTTTGCTTTTTCTGAAAGTTGATTTATTGGAGGTGAAAGAAGATAGGCATAAGCTGGAACATCAGACCTGCCTACTCTTCCCCTTAATTGGTATAGTTGGGAAAGGCCAAACTTGTGTGCATCATTTATAAAAATTGTATTTACATTTGGCATGTCAATACCATTTTCTATTATTGTGGTGGTAACAAGTACATCATATTTTTTGTTTATAAAACTTATTACTATATCTTCAAGTTCCTTTTCATTCATCTTGGCGTGAGCAACCGCAATTTTAGTGCCTGGCACCAATTTTTGTATATAATTTGCAATTTCGTAAATATCAAAAATTCTATTGTGTACGAAAAACACCTGTCCCCCCCTTTCCAATTCATTCCTTATACCACTTTCAATAATCTCGGGGGAGAATGTCAAAATATGAGTTTGTATAGCAAGACGGTTTATGGGTGGAGTTTCTATAACAGATATATTTCTTATTCCGCTAAGTGCCATATAAAGTGTTCTTGGTATAGGTGTCGCTGACAAATATAGAACATCTATTTTTTTATTAAACATTTTTATTTTTTCTTTGTGCCTGACACCAAATCTTTGTTCTTCATCTATAACAAGTAGACCAAGATCTCTAAATTTTACATCCTTTGAAAGAAGTCTATGTGTCCCTATAATAACGTCAATTTCACCTGTAGAAAGTTTTTCAATAATTTCCTTTTGTTCTTTTTTTGTTTTAAACCTGCTTAAAAATTCTATATTAACTGGAAAATTCACAAATCTTTTTTTAAATGTCCTGTAGTGTTGAAATGAAAGTACAGTTGTCGGTGTTAGAAAAGCAACTTGTTTTCCTCCCATTACAGCTTTAAATGCTGCCCTCATTGCTACCTCAGTTTTGCCAAATCCTACATCGCCACATACAAGCCTTTCCATAGGCTTTTCCTTTTCCATATCTGATTTAAGTTCCTTGATAGTCCTTATCTGGTCAGGCGTTTCTTCAAACTCAAAGTAATTTTCAAACTCCCTTTCCATGCCTGAATCCGATGGAAATGCAAACCCTTTAGCAACTTCTCTTTCCGCATAAAGCTTTATAAGTTCCCCAGCCATTTCTCTTATCCCCTTTTTTATCCGCTTTTTCATCCTTTCCCAATTTTTACTTCCCAATTTCTCTATGGTTGGATTTGATTCAAGGTTGTGTTTATATATGAGGTCAAATCTTTCAACGGGGACAAGTACTTTATCTCCATCTTTGTACTCAATTTCCACAACTTCTTTTTTTATATTTCCAACAGTTATTTCCTTAATTCCCTTAAAAATACCAACACCATAAACTGCATGTACTACAAAATCTCCATTTTTCAAATTTTTATAATCTGAGATAAGGGTTTCAAGTCTTCTTATATTTCTTTTTTGGTGAGTTATATCTGCTTTTGATCCAAAAATATCTTCTTCAGATAGAAATAAAAAATCTTCTAAAAAATAAAAACTTTTTGTTATATTTCCACTAAAAATGTAAAGAACTTTCTTTTGAAATTTATTTATTTTATCCTCACCACTAATTGCATAAGGTATTTCGTACTCTTCTAAAATTTTTATCAGATGTTTCTTTCTTAAAGTGTTTGACAAGAAAATAAGGATAGCCCTATTTTTATTTTTAAGTTCTTTCAGAAATCCCGTTATATTTAGCGATTTTTTAACAAATTGTTTAAATAAATCTTTTCCACTTTTTAAAAGTGAAAAATAACTCCTTCTTTTTTTTAATAAAAATTCTTCCAGAACAGATAATTCAATATAATTTTCTTCTAAAGGAAAAGAAAGTATCCCTTTGAAAATATTTTCTTCATATTTTTTATTTTCTTCATTAAAAAAATTTTCCTTTATTGCTTCATAAAGATTGTCATTAAAAATAATAAAATGAAAATCTTCATCGAAATAGCCAATTATTGAAGATTTAAATCCTTTGAATTTTCTTATTAAATATTCAATGCCCAGTGGGGTTTCCGCATTTTCTAACTCTCTTATAGTTAGGTAGAGATGTTCTTTAAATTTTTTTTCTTTAAAATTTTCTTTTAAAAATTTTATGAAAGTTGGTTTTTCACTGTTTTCTATGAAAAATTGAGAAATGGGTAATAACGTTGCTAATTTTATTTCTTTTAAGGATAGCTGAGTAGTGGGGTCGAAATGTCTGATAGATTCAATTTCCTGTCCAAAAAATTCAAGTCTTATGGGAAATTCTTCTTGTGGTGGAAAAAAATCAACAACACCACCTCTTTTTGAAAATTCTCCTTTTTCAAAGACCTTTTCCTCTTTTATGTACCCAAAAGAAGTTAACAAGTTTAAAAGTTCTTCTATATTTATTCTAAATCCTTTTCTTAATTCTTTTGAAATATCAATTAAATTTAATGAAGAAATTATTTTAGTAATTAATGTCTGAGGCTTTAAAATTACTACATCAAATTTTCCTTCAATAAGATTCCATAGAGTTTTCAACCTTTCAATCTCAAGTTCTTGATGAGGGGAAATATTTTCATAACTACTTTTATATGGTGGAAATGTTAGTATTTGGAGGCTTTTACCTAATAGACTTTTTGAAAGAGTTTCTATTTCATTTTTTATATTTTCTAAATTTTCATTGGTTATGACTATGGTTTTATGTTGAAGTGCTGAAATAGCTGTATATAAGCATTTTGCAGAAATTACTGTATCCGAAAAATATCTTATATTTTCCCTTTCTCCTTCAAATTTTAGGGGAAAATCATCGGTTTTAAACATCATATTTTATTTTTTCTATGATTTTTGAAGTTGAATAGCCATTTAAAAATTTAAGAGAGACACACTTACCTCCGTTTTCTTCCACGATTTCTTTGCCAACAATATTTTCAACATTCCAATCACCACCTTTCACTAAGGTGTCAGGCACAATGTCTTTTATCAAATTGTAAGGAGTATCTTCGTTGAAAATTACGACAAAATCAACAGGTCTGAGATTTGAAATAATGAACGCCCTGTCCTGCTCATTGTTAATTGGTCTTTTTTTCCCTTTAATTTTTCTTACTGAACTATCGCTATTAATACCAACAATAAGAATGTCTCCAAAGTTTTTTGCCTCTATAAGATATTCAATGTGTCCTCTGTGTAAGATATCAAAACAACCATTTGTGAATACAATTTTTTTTCGTTCCTTTTTTAATTTTTTTACTAAATTTTTGATTTCATCTCTTTTTATAATTTTACTCATGTTGCCAATGATGTTAAAAATAAATAAAAAATAAAATTTAATTTTGAAATATATTTTACATCAAAAAATAGGGAGTATGCACAAAAAAATAGTGCCAGGCACAAAAAAGGAAAGAAAAAAGTTTAAATTTAATTGGTGCCAGGCACAATTCATAATTATATGCCTGGCACCATATCACACATATTTAACATGCTTTTTATAAAGTTACGTATGTTAAACAAAAATTTATTAACAACAATAGGAAGTGCTATATTTTATTATTTTTTAATGGATTAAAGGTATAGATAGGGAAGGGGAGATAAATATCCCCCCTTTTAACATTTTATTTATTCTTTATCTGTTTCTTTTTCTTTGGTTTGTTTGTTTAATACATCTTCTGCCCAGAGTGCATATTTTTCTTTTGCGAGATGTTCAGGAACTCTTCCTGTTAGCCAAGCAAAATTCATTGGATACTCTTCTGGATGGAAAATTACGAAGAAGAAGTGCCATACAAGTATAGCAAGGGTTGCAAGGGTTGCTTCATACAAATGGACAATTTCAGAAATCCTTATCCACCAAACTGGCATGAATTTAGAGAAAAAGACTGGAAACCATAGAGTAAGTCCTGTAACAGCCATAACTATTGTACCCCATATGAGAGCCCAATATTCCATCTTTTCTGTGTAATCAAATTTTCCAAATTTTGGTTTTTCGCTTCTTAGCCCTAAATGGTACATAACATTTTGAATAGCGCCACTTAAATCTGAAAAAGTGAATATTATATCGGCTAATTGTTTTCTTCCATGTTTGTTAACTGCAAGATATATTATGTGCCATAAACCTGCTAAAATTAAAGTTACACCACAAATTCTATGAATGGTTGCCCTAATGGATTCAGTTATGCCAATATCATTTACAAGGAATTGAGCCCAGAATGAATGTGAAAATTTAAGCATAAATCCTGTTATTGCAAGTAGTGTGAATGAAACTGCAAGTAATACGTGTTGAATTATTTCCTGCATTGTAAACCTTGGAATAAGGTTTTCATCTTTTTCTTTTTTGTATTTCATTCTGATGTAGAAAAATAAAATAATTATGTTGTGTAAAGCCATACCGCCAATTACAAGAATGATTAAAATGACATAAATGTTTTTGAAAATGCCAGCAAGTTTATTCGTATGGTAATTTCTTTCCGAATGGGTGTAACTCATTGCAAATTTCTGAGTTGCGCCTTCATGACATTTTGAACAAGTTTTTTGGACATTTTTCTTGTTTATTGAAGAGGCTATATTATCTTTTGGTAAAATATCATGTTTATTGTGGCAACTTGAACACCTTGCTGCGACTTTATTTTTGTTATATTGACTCATACCATGATAACTGCTTGCGTATGTTACAGGAGAGTTAAAAGCCTTTCCAAATTCTTTTCCCAATTCACCATTTCCATGACATTTCATACAGGTCAGATATTCAACGACGCCACTATTAATTATTGAGTTTTTGTTGTGTTTTCCTAAAATTGCATGGTTATCATGGCAGTCAGTACAGGTTGGTGCAGCAGAGATACCTGAAATTAAAGCCTTGTAATGTATTCCCTTTTTAAATTCTTCTGCCTCTTTTTTATGGCACTGCCCACAAGTGTCAACAACGTTTTTTGCATTTACTTTTGATGTAGAATCAGAAGCATTTGTAGCTGTATGCGCACCGTGACAATCAATACATGTTGCTGCTTTTAAATTTCCATGTGAAATTTGGTAGAAGTGTTCACTTTTTTTATAGGATGCAATTACATTTGGAAAACTTACTCCCTTTTCTTTACTTAAATTTC
>JALULU010000385.1 GCA_027040585.1 Acidobacteriota bacterium
TATCTTCTAATTTATTTACTGCAAGTCTCATTCCAAATCCAAATTCAGCATTGTCCTCAAAAAGTGAGTTAGACCATGCAGGACCTCTTCCATCAGATCTTTTACAATATGGTGTAGTTGGCAAATTGCCGCCATAAATTGAGGAACAACCTGTTGCATTTGCAATAATAGCCCTATCTCCAAAAAGTTGGGTTAAGAGTTTCACATATGGAGTTTCTCCACAACCTGCACATGCACCTGAGAATTCAAAAAGTGGTGCTGCAAGCTGGCTTCCTTTTAAAGTTTTTTTATCATATTTATCAGGTTCAAGTTCCGGAATATCAAGGAAGAACTTAAAATTCTTTGCCTCTTGTTCCCTGAGTGGTGGCTGAAGATGAAATTCAAGGGCTTTTCTCTCTGGATTTGCTCTATCCTTTCCAGGACAGTTAAAAATACATGCACCACAACCTGTACAGTCTTCAGGGGCAACCTGAACAGTAAACTTTAACCCTTCAAAATCCTTTCCTTTTGCATTTGTATATTTAAAAGTTTCTGGCGCATCCTTTAAATATTTTTCATCGTAGATTTTAAGTCTAATAGCAGCATGTGGACATACAAAGGCACAGATTCCACACTGGGTACACAGTTTCTCATCCCATACAGGGATCTTTACAGCAATATTTCTCTTTTCATATCTCGTTGTTCCAGTTGGATATGTACCATCATCTGGTAAATAGGATACCGGAACCTCATCTCCTTTATTTGCAATTAGCATACTTGTGACTTTTTTAACAAATTCTGGTGCATCAGGATCCTGAACACCAATTTTCATTTCTATATCTGAAGTAGCTTTCTCTGGATATTTAACTTCATAGAGTTTTGTAAGAGCTTCATCAACTGCTTTCCAATTCATTTGAACAACTTCTTCCCCTCTCTTTCCATATGTCTTTTTAATAGCTTCTTTAATATATTTTACAGCAGTGTCTATTGGAATAATGTTTGATATCTTAAAAAAGGCTGTCTGCATTATAACGTTAATCCTTCCACCAAGACCAATTTTTTCTGCAATATCAACTGCATTTATAGTGTAAAATTTAGCCTCTTTCTCAATTATTTCTTCCTGTACTTTTTTAGGAAGTTTATCCCATACCTCATCAGGTCCATAAATACTATTTAAAAGAAATGTACCACCCTTTTTAAGGGGTTTTAAAATGTCATATTTTTCAAGGAATGAAAAGTTGTGACATCCAACAAAATCAGCCTCTTGAATTAAATATGAACTTCTAATTTCATCCTTTCCAAAGCGGAGATGTGAAATTGTCATTGAACCTGCTTTCTTAGAGTCATAGACAAAATATCCCT
>JALULU010000386.1 GCA_027040585.1 Acidobacteriota bacterium
TAAATCACCGTTTTTTCTAAATTCCCATTTGAGTAGATTTCCTTTTTCACCCTTTCTCCCAATGGATCGTAGGTGTATTTTGAAACTAAGTTGCCATTTATGGATACTTCTTCTATTCTCTCAAGGGGATTCATTTTAGCTTTCAACTTTTACTTTTTCTCCATTTTCCATAAAATAACAGGACAAAAATAGAAATAATCACAAATCCTAAATAAAAAAATTTACTTTTTAAATAAGCTACTTTTATACCTTTTTTATCTTTTCTATTTTTTTCATCTTTACATTTTACCAATTTTTTAAGCACTGTATTTAGCAACTTTCTCACATCTTCATCAGATCTATTAACCTTATAATACTCAACGCCATTTCTCAAAACAACGGATAGTAAAATCTCATCTTTATCTAATTTTATTTCACCTTCACCAGCACACGGTGTATAATTGCTTATAAAAATTCCCTTCTCCCTGTTTTTTATTCTTATCCTGTTAAGTAAATTTATTATCTTTCTATCCCCATATTTAAACGTCACTTTTTTTATGTCCTTTACTTTCTCATACCCCCAGAAGAATTTCTTCTCAACTGGTATCTTTTCAAAATACATATAGTTTAATAAATTATTGATTACACTTGTTATTTTCTTGCCGATGGGACAGAAAACATTTAAAACCTTCGGAAATTTCATCTGAATGGTAAAGGCTAAAATGGGTTCAAAATATCTTTCATAAAAAGTTTGCCACTTCAAATAATATCTATAGTCAAATAAAGTCCAATATTTATTTCTTATCTTTTCTGGCACTTCCTTTAAAACTTCATAAAAACTATCCAGAAAAAAAAGTGCCGTCGGGGCATCTAAAAATATCTGCTTTACAACTTTACCGTCTGAGATAGTAACTATCAAACATCTCTGCCAGGTGCATATCCATCCAAGAATCACCTTTTTCGCAAAAATATCCCTGCTATTTTTTCCATATCTGACAAAGGGAGCAAAAGCTGTAGTGTCTTTACAAAGATCAAAAAGTTTTTCAAAGGTTTTCTTTTTAACTTTAAGCTCAATTAAAGGAATATAAGAACTTTTAGTTTTCCCAGGAAATCCTGGATCAATTTGTGGAAAAACTGCATAATCCCTGAATTTCTTATATTTCCTTGTAATATTCTTAATATAGTCTTCTCCCTCTTCAATAAGTAAAGATTCTGTTAATAATATTTTTCTCGATGTGGAACACTCTATAAAAATAAACTTTTCATTACCTAAAACAAAACTTAAAAAAAGGATAAAAAAAAGTGAAAAAATTTTTAATCTCATATTACCAACTCCATTTCCAACTAAACTCATTTGCACCATCATAACTGTATATGTCATACATACTACTACTTACCACGTTCCCATTGTAAAAATTTTTATTCCCATACATTTGCTCACATTTTAGTTATTTAAAAAATAAACTGTCAAGGGAAAAATAGATTTTTCCTATAAGCTGTAAATAAAAAATAAAAGAATTATTGAATTAATCAGAAGGGTGATTTTCACTGAAAATATTTTTCCGGCCTACAATTTGCAGCCTTTTTTATTTGATGCCCTGCCCCATTGTTTTCAACCTGCTTAAAATAATTAATTTTATATTCTACTGTGAAGTTAAGATTTTAAAGATATGTGTTGATTTTAGAAAAAAATAGTTTATATAATCTTTCCTTATGAAAAGGATGTTAATACCTAAAAGTAAGTTATCAATAGATGAAATCCTAAGAATTTTTTTTATAAAAGAAAATTATCCATTACATGTCTATTTAGATAATAAAAGATTAAAAATATCTTTTGACCACATCATCAACTCATTTTTCTATTCTCCATCAATCATTTTATGGGCTTATGGTGAAAAATTTTTTAATACAATTCCAATAAATGTATCAGACCCCCCTGAACTATCATTAGATATAGATACCTTTTCAAAAGCAATATACAATTCCTATGACGTTTCAAAAACTCCACCAAATACTGAAACTATAGTCCTTGACAACATTAATATTTATTCAAGTGATGGAACATATTGGTACCCATCCCTTATTTTAATGGAAGACAACAAAGAACTCAAATTTAAGAAAATAAGAGAAGTGGGTATGAAATGGACAACTTTATATAAATTTTTAAAAACATTTTATCCCAACAGAGAAAACTTTTCAGTTTATATTAACAGTGCAATACCTTATTTTAATTTTTACCTCTATTTGAGAAGTCTATACGCACAATTCAATAAAATAGCTTCAATAGAACTTGAAAAAATACTGCTCACACCAAATATTAAAAAAGAAGAAAAAGATAGAATCTTAGATGAACTAACACGTAGAAAAGTTTTAAGTGCAAAACTATAATTATCTTCTCTTTACTTTTTCACGCAAAAATTTCACAACTGCATCAGTTGGTGTACCTGGAAGAAAAACCTCCATCACACCTGCTTCTTTTAACTTAGGAATATCTTTTTCAGGAATAATTCCACCACCAAAAATGATCACATCGTCTAAACCTTTTTCTCTCGCCAACTTAACCACTTCTGGAAAAAGGTGCATATGCGCTCCAGAAAGAATTGAAAGCCCTATAGCATCTACATCTTCTTGAAGTGCAGTATTAACTATCTGCTCAGGGGTTTGTCTTAATCCAGTATATATAACTTCCATTCCTGCATCCCTCAAAGCCCTCGCTACAACCTTAGCCCCCCTATCATGACCATCAAGACCTGGTTTACCTATTAAAACTCTAATTTTCCTTTCCATAAAAATCCTCCCAAAAAGGTTTTTTATTATATGAATATGGGTTCTTCATATTCCCCATAGACTTCTTTTAAAGTATTCACAATTTCACCAATAGTGGCATAAGCTTTTACAGCATCTAAAATAAATGGCATAAGATTCACATCCTTTTCGGCTGCATTTTTCAACTCTTGTAAAGACTTTTGCCATCTTGCCTTATCCCTTTCTTTTCTTATTTTATTCAATCTCTCAATTTGTTTCTCTTCAACACCACTATCTATATACAATATATCAACAGGCTGATCCTCCTCAACAACAAATTCATTTACACCAACTATGACTTTTTCTTTTGACTCAACAGCCTTTTGATATTCATAAGCTGCATCCTGAATCTCCCTTTGAGGAAACCCTGCCTCAATTGCAGCAACCATTCCACCCATTTTATCAATTTTTTCTATATATTCCATAGCATCTTTTTCCATTTTATCAGTTAATGCCTCTATAAAATAGGAGCCAGCAAGGGGGTCTATTGTGTTTGCAACCCCAGTTTCATAGGCCAATATCTGCTGTGTTCTAAGGGCGATTTGAACTGCAAATTCAGAGGGAAGCGCCAGGGTCTCATCCATAGAATTGGTATGAAGAGATTGTGTGCCACCTAAAACAGCTGCAAGAGCCTGTATAGCAACTCTCACGATATTGTTATAAGGTTGCTGTGCAGTCAATGAAAATCCTGAGGTTTGAGTATGAAATCTCAACTTCCATGAATTTGGATTTTTTGCATTATACCTTTCTTTCATTACCCTTGCCCAAATTCTCCTTGCTGCCCTAAACTTTGCTATCTCTTCAAAAAAATCGTTGTGGGAATTAAAGAAAAATGAAAGCCTTGGAGCAAATTTATCCACATCAAGACCTCTTTCCACTGCCCACTCCACATATTCCATACCATCTCTTAAAGTAAACGCCAATTCCTGCACCGCTGTCGAACCAGCTTCTCTAATATGATATCCACTGATTGAAATGGAATTCCACTTTGGCAAATTTTCACTACACCATTCAAAGGTATCCACTATCAATTTCATAGATGGCTTTGGCGGAAATATCCATGTTTTCTGAGCAATATATTCCTTTAAAATATCATTTTGAATTGTCCCAGAAATTTTTTTTATATCAGCCCCCTGTTTTTCTGCCACCGCCACATACATTGCAAGCAAAATAGCGGCAGGCGCATTTATGGTCATTGAAGTTGTTATTTTTTCAAGATCAATACCGTCAAACAAAATTTCCATGTCTTTTAACGCATCAATAGCTACACCACACTTACCAACTTCACCTTTTGCAAGTTGTGAATCTGAATCCACTCCCATTATTGTTGGTAGATGAAAAGCAACTGAAAGTCCTGTCTGCCCATTTTCTAACAAAAATTTATATCTTTTATTGGTTTCTTCTGCTGTACCAAATCCAGAAAATTGCCTCATTGTCCAGAGTCTACCCCTATACATGGTGGCATAAACTCCCCTTGTAAAGGGATACTCTCCGGGATATCCCAATTTCCCGTGATAGTCAAAATCTTCAATATCATCCTCAGTATAAAGTCTTTTTATTTCAGTACCTGAGATAGTGGTAAATTTTTCCTTCCTTTCAGGTCTTTTTTTAATAAACTCATTTAAAGTTGTTTCTTCCCATTCCTTTAAATTTTTCGATTTATGAGCCATAACTTAAACCTCCAAATTCTTTTTTATAACAAATAATCAAGGGCCAAAACCCCTCCATAAACATTACTTACTCCTCTTTTTTTTAGTAACCTACAACATTCACGTAAAGTACTACCAGTTGTATAAACATCATCCACAATTAAAACTGATTGCGGCAATTTTTTTTCTTTTAAAAGGTCAAAAACACCTTTAACATTTTTCTCCCTTTTTACAGCCCCAACTGAAGATTGGGGTAAGTTGTTTTTAACTTTCTTAAGGAGTTTTTCACATTTAATATCACTTCTTTGTCCAACAAAATTAGCAACAATTTTTGCCTGATTATATCCCCTGCTTATCAATTTTTTCCGATGAAGAGGGACATAAGTAATGACATCAAATTTTAAGGGATTTCTCAAAATAACTTCATACAGCACTTTTCCTAAAAAATTTCCTAAAGTTAATTCCCCGAAAAATTTAAATTTATTTATACACTCTTTAAGAAAACTCCTATAAATTCCTACATACCACACTCTTTCAATACCATTTACATTGTCCATAAATCCACCAAAAAATTCATCTGCCACTTTCTTCCGACATTTTTCACATATTGAACCAAAATCGGAAAAGTCTTCTACGTAATTTCCACAAAATACACATACTTGAGGAAATAAAAAATCAAAAAATTCTTTTAAATTTCTATAATATTTTTCTCTATTTTCTCCTGACATTCTATACAATACCTCGCCCAGGGAACAAATTTTAACCTTTTTTCCGATATATTTTTACCACAAATTTCACATACTCCATATCTTCCCTTATCTATTTTCTTTAAAGCATCTTCAATTTTTTCCAATATTTCTTTTTCCTTTTCCCTAAGTGAAAGAAAAAATTCCTTTTCCTTAGATGTCACAGCTTTATCTATTGGGTCTCCTGGCTCTTCAAAATTTTCCTCCAAGCTCTCCTTTTTCAATTCATTTACTTTCTTTATCAGTTCTTCTTTTTTCTCAAGTAATATTTTTTTAAACTTTTCCAATTTTTTTCTCTCCATACATCCTCCAAATTTATTTAATAGGAAAAGATAAATTTATTTTTACGCTATTTTTTTCCTTCAAAATTCTCAAGTTTCCCCCAATCTTTTTTATAGACCAATAGGCAATTAAAAGCCCACAACCCATACCTTCTGTCTTACAATCAAAATTGGAATAGGGAAAGATGATTTCCTTTAATTCCATACTCTTTTTTTTATCAACTTCTATTCTAAAAAAAATATTGATATTATTTTTTATCTGACTAAAATCTATGAAAATTTTACCACCTTTAAATTCTTTTAATAGCTGACCCACATTATTTAAGAT
>JALULU010000387.1 GCA_027040585.1 Acidobacteriota bacterium
ACTATATCTTATACATTAAAGTGAGTGCTCGGTCGGAAACAATTTAAAACCTGTCTTAAAAAAATTTTGAGGTGATGTCAGAATGTTTTTCTGGAGTCACCCCAAAATTTTATTTTATAGAGTAATAAGATATTGAAATAATGAGGAAAAATGATAAAAAATGAGTAGAAAATGTCTCCTTTTTGTGTTATAGTAAAATTCTCATAAGATACTAAAAACACAGTGAAAGGAGACAAGCAATGGTATCAGAAATTTGTAAAAAAGTGAAGAATAAAGTTGTAAATTTTGTAAAGTATTTAAATAAAGAAGGAATAACAGATAAGCCTCAATCCAAATTTATATCAGAACTTGCCATGGGGATGTTTTTAACCCAAAGTTGCAATTTAACAGAAATAAGTAGAGCATTAAGAGAAAAAATATCGATAAAACATACGTTAAAGAGATTGCAGCGTAATCTATGTAAGAATGGAGAGTTGTTGGAGTTAATGAATGATATTGTATTAGAAAATATAAAAAATAAAGTAGACCCAGAAACAGTAATAGCCTTGGATGGTGGAGATATAAGTCATTTATATGGAGAAAAATTTGAAAATCAGAGTAAAGTAAGAGATGGAAGTAGTAAAAAGATAGAAAAGGGATATTGGCTGAATCAGATAAGTTGTTATGTTGAGAAATTAAAGACAAGTTTTCCGGTATTATTAGATATATATAGTCAAGAAGAAGAAAATTTTAAAAGTGCCAATGATGAGAGTATCAAAATGGTAAGAAGATTTATAGAGAAAATTGGTAAAATAGGTTTATGGGTGTTAGACAGGGGTTATGATGGCGGAATAATATTAGAAGAATTTTTAACTCAAGGATTAGAATTTATAGTAAGAATGCGTGATAACAGGGATTTAATATATAAGGGCAAAAAAATAAATATAGAAAAATTAAGTTTACAAATAAATCGAAGATATAAGAATGGAGAAAAAGGCAGATATGGTTACTTAAAATGTATATTGAGGATAGGCAAGATAGATTATACTGTAACATTAATATGTTACAAAGGCGTAAAAAATAAAAATCCAATGATATTTTTGTGTAATGGTCATATAAGTAAAAGCAGAGAAATATTGAGAAGGATAAAGGGATATTTTCATAGATGGGGAGTAGAAGAATGTTATAGATTTGAAAAGCAGGGATTTGGAATAGAGAAGAGTTTGGTGAGAAGTTACAGTGGTATAAAATGTTTATTGGGAATGATATTGCTATGTTGCAATGTATTGTTAAAAATTAAAGAAGATGACTATTTGAGAGAAATGTTAATACAAGAAGCTAAAAGAGAAAAAACAAA
>JALULU010000388.1 GCA_027040585.1 Acidobacteriota bacterium
CCACATAGTTCTTTACTAAAATCACTTACTGAAACAACTCTTACTTTTTTCTGATATTTCTCACCAAATAGAGCCATAGCTCCTGAGTTAACAGCCTCATCTATATCCATTATTTTAGTTTTCACTTCAAAGTCGCTCAAAATAACCTTATTTACAATTTCCTCAATTAACTCCTTTTCCCTTTCACTTAATTTTGAAAAATGGGAAAAGTCAAACCTCAACCTATCAGGTGCAACAAGCGAACCTGACTGTTTAACATGATTACCAAGGACTTCTCTAAGTGCTGCATGCAGTAGATGAGTTGCAGTATGATTTCGCATTATTGCTTTTCTTCTTTCTATATCAATTTCAGCTCTGGCAAAATTTCCAATCTTAACTTCACCCTCTTCCACAATAACACTGTGCACATTAAGTCCCGCAATTGGTGCATAAGTATTTAAAACCTTTAAAGAAAAGCCATCACCAACAATAAAACCTGTATCACCAACCTGCCCACCAGACTCAGCATAAAAGGGTGTTTTATTAAGTATTATTTCTCCTTTTTCTCCCTTCCTTAAGATATTCACACTATTTTTATTTTTTAAAATAAATGAAATTTTGACATCATTTACAACAAATGTCTCATAACCTAAAAAGGAAGTTTTAACTTTAGAGTGGATTTCTGAATATATTTTATCAACTGTCTCCTGTTTTTCACCTTTCCAGCTTTTCTTAGCTCTCTCTCTCTGCTTTTCAAGTTCCCTTTGAAATCCTTCATAATCCAGTTTAATACCCCTTTCTTTCAAAATATCCTCAAGCATATCCACAGGAAAACCATAGGTGTCATAGAGCTTAAAAATCATATCTCCATTAAAAACATCTCCCTTTAAATCACTTAGATATTCCTCTACCTTTTTCAAACCAAAATTAAATGTTGAAGAAAACTTCTCCTCTTCACTCTTGATAACCCCTGCAAGGTAATCAGTAGTGGAAATAAGCTCAGGATAAACATCTCCCATCATATGAGCCACAAAGGAACTTATCTTAAATAAAAAAGGCTCTTCTATTCCAAGCATTTTCCCATGCCTAATGGCACGTCTTAAAATTTTCCTCAAAACATAGCCTCTACCCTCATTGGAAGGCACAACACCATCAGTTATCAAAAACGCTCCTGCTCTTGAATGGTCAGCTATAATTCTGATTGAAACATCACTTTTTTCATTTGCCCCATATTCTACATTCGCAACCTTTCCTATTTCTTCAATTATCGGGATAAATAGATCTGTATCATAGTTAGAGTACTTTCCCTGCAAAACTGAGGTAATCCTCTCAAGTCCCATGCCAGTATCAATGG
>JALULU010000389.1 GCA_027040585.1 Acidobacteriota bacterium
ATATGTTCAATACTCTATCTCGTTAAAAAGGAAAGAAAATTTGATACAATTGCCCTCTCATCTGCTGAAATTGGAGTTTTCTTTACAACCTTTGTGCTTATAAGTGGCCCACTATGGGCAAGGCCCATATGGAATACGTGGTGGACATGGGATCCAAGGCTCACATCCTCCCTTGCCCTCTGGCTTATGTTTGTGGCATATCTAATTTTAAGGGCAAACATTCCGGACTCACCTAAAAAATTTCAGGTAAGCAGTGTCTATGCAATAATTGCCTATTTAGATGTTCCAATAGTATTTTTTTCAATAAGGTGGTGGAGGACAATCCATCCCGTTGTAATTACAAGTAAACATATAAATTTAGACCCAAAAATGCTTCAAACTCTAATTATCTCAAATATAACCTTTACACTTCTTTACTTTTTACTTTTGAAAATTGACTTAAAAGGAAAGAATCTAAGTCTTAAATTAGATAAACTTATAAATGAAGCAGAAGAATTAATTGAAAGCAAACAAATGGAGGAATAAAGATGAATACATATCTTTTTGCAGCATATACAATTTTTATGATAATACTTCTTCTCTACTTCCTTTTAATTTCAAAAAGAATTAAAGGGGTGGAGGATAAAACAGAGGAACTTGAGGAACTACTAAAGGAACTAAAGGGAAGCAACACAAAGGAAAAAGAAAATAATTTAAATTAAATCTCAAAATATTTAAAGCCTAAATTCACAAATTTTCCATTAAAAATATGAAAAATATGTGCCTGGCACCATATCATTGACTATCACTTAAACTAAATTTTTTGCCTGGCACTTTTTTATCTTGAGGTCTGACCCCGAAATTTTTGACCCCGATATTTTTCTGCCTGGCACCAAAATCTTGGCACTAAAATTTGCATAACTTTATACAAAGTAACAAAATTTGTTTAGATTAAACCTTCAGATTTTAATTTTGAAAGATATTTCTCAACCACTTTATATGGTTTTTCTCCGGCAAAAATATCTGAACAAACTGCAACACTATCTGCGCCACAATTGAGTACATCTAAAAAATTGTTAAAATTTATTCCACCTATTGCAACTATTGGTATATTGGTTTTTTCTCTAACTTTTTTCAACAGATCCAGACCAACTGGTTTATATTCTGGTTTCGTTGTGGTATTAAAAATTGGCCCTATGGCAATATAGTCAACACTAAAATCAATAGCCTTTATAAATTCTTTCTCTGAATGCGTTGAAACACCAACAATTAAATTATTAAATTTTTCTTTAATAAAATCAGGTGGAATATCTTCCTGACCAACGTGAACACCATCTGCCCCTGAGAAAAGGGCAATATCTACTCTATCGTTTATAACAAGCGAAAAAGGAAAACTATTCTTAAACCTTGAAATCGATTTAGAAAGAAACAAAAAATCTTTAGAAGTGATTTCCTTTTCTCTTAACTGAATTAATTTAGCACCAGATTTTATGCAATTTCTGACATCTAATAAAAACTCTTTGTAGCTTTTTCCAAATCTTCCTGAGACTAAATATAGGGGGAAAATTTTATTTATTAAATTCATTTAAAAAATTTGTATTGTAATTCCCTTCAAGAAAAGATTTAGAATGAATTATTTTACTGTGAAGAGGTATAGTTGTTTTAATACCCGTTATAAAAAATTGAGAAAGTGCCCTATCCATCTTAGAAATAGCCTCTTTCCTTGTGCTTGCAAAGGTTATCAGTTTTGCTATTAAAGAATCGTAATATGGCAGTATTTTCCACCCACAATAAACTGCAGTATCCACTCTTATACCAAAGCCACCGGGTAAAAAAACTCTTTTAATGGTCCCAGGTATTGGAGTAAAAGTTTCAGGGTCTTCAGCATTAATTCTACACTCAATACTGTGACCATTTAATTTGACTTCATCCTGTGTAATAGAAATTTTCTCACCTGAAGCAATTCTAATCTGCTCCTTAAGTAAATCAACACCGGTAATCATCTCAGTTATTGGATGTTCAACCTGAATTCTCGTATTCATTTCCATAAAATAGTAATTTCCATCCTTATCAAAAATAAATTCAACCGTTCCAACACCTTCATATTTAAATTTTGAAAAAACATCTTGAAGCTTTTTTATTATTTCGTTTCTTTTCTCATCATCTAAAAAGGGTGATGGCGCCTCTTCTATAAGTTTCTGATGTCTTCTCTGAATTGAACACTCCCTTTCACCAAGGATAACACAATTACCAAAGGAATCCACAACAACCTGAAATTCAATGTGTCTTGGATTTTCTATGAATTTTTCAACATAAATTCCACTATTACCAAATGCTGAGCCAGCCTCACTTGCAGCCATGTCAAAATTACTTTTTAGTTCATCTTCACTGTAAACAATTCTCATTCCTTTACCACCACCACCTGCAGTAGCTTTTAACATAACAGGAAAACCTATTTCCTTACAAACTGATACAAGCTCGTCATAGTCTTTAACTACACCATCACTACCGGGAACAACATTTAGGCCAAGTTCCTTCATTGTCTTTTTAGCAGTTGCTTTATCTCCCATAAGAGCAATGGAATCAGGATCAGGACCAATAAATTTAATATTACAAGCATGACAAACTCTTGCAAACTTCTCATTTTCAGCAAGAAATCCATATCCGGGATGAATGGCATCAACATTCGCAATTTCCGCTGCACTTATTATGGCGTGGAAATTCAAATAACTTTTAGTTGAGGGTGGTGGACCTATACAAATACTTTCATCAGCCAAAATAACATGCATTGAATCGGCATCAGCTTCAGAATAAACAGCAACGGACTCTATGCCCAGTTCATTACAAGCATTTATTATCCTCACAGCAATCTCTCCACGATTTGCTATCAGAACTCTTTTAATCATAGCACCTCTCATATCAATCAAGCTTTATGGCAAATAATCTATCACCATATTCCACAGGCTCAGCATTTTCCACAAGAATTTTAACAATAGTACCTGATACATCACTTTCAACTTCATTCATTACCTTCATCGCCTCAACTATACATAACACCTGCCCTTTTGTAATATGCTCCCCCTCTTCAACAAAGGGATCAGATGTGGGACTTGGTGCCCTATAAAAGGTACCTACAATGGGAGAAGTGATATAATGATATTCATCCTTTTCTTCATTTTCTTCTTTAATCTTTTCTTCTTTAACTTCAACCTGTTGAGGTTGGGACTGTATTAAATTTTGTTGAGGAAGATAAATGGGGGATAATTGTTGAACAGTTGGATTTAATTGCTCTGCAATTTGATTGCTTAAAGAAGAATTCTTCTTTATTTTTAACTTAAACCCATCCTTTTCAATAACAAATTCGTCAACTTCTGATTTTGAAATAAGTTTTATAAGGTCCTTTACTTCTTTTATGTCCACAAAACACCTCAAATAAGATATAAGGAAAAGATTTTATCATTTAAAAAAAAATTAGTCAAAAAAGAAAAATATGGTGCCAGGCACAAAAAAATTAGCAAAAAAATTTTTCTAATGTGATTTTTCCAGATAAAATTCAAGAATGTCATCTAATGAATCCACTGTAAACTGAGGGATTTTAATCTCTCTCTTTATATCTTTCTGCCACTGATCTTTTATATTTACTGAAGTTTTCAAATATTCATTTTCCATTTTAAAAGGAAAACCTATTATCTTTGTATCAATATGTTTTATTTCAAATTCCACATCTGTTATATCCCTTTTTCTATCTATAAATTTTATAAATAGAAAAACTGCTTCCACATATGAATAAAATGGTGAGGCATCTACGCCCACAAGGGTTCCCTCATAACTTTCAAAATTCATATTCCCAAAAGAGATCAATTTTTCTCCAGGATTTCCAAAATAAAGATAGCCACTATATTTAAAGGCAGGAAAGAAAATATTCCATTTTCCATTTAATTTGTGGAAAAAAGATGGTGAAGAATCTGAGAAACCTATTTCTACTAAAAAATTCCAGAATGGAAGATAAAGGTTGCTACTGTCGTAATTTCCGTAAAAAAAATAGTCAATCTCATCCCCCACGTTGGTATAGTTTTCTACAACTTTGTTTAATAGAATGCCTTTTGACTCAGGTATCCCACCGTTTTTATCAAAAAACTTAAAATATCTACACTCTTTACAGGAAAAAGCTGAATCTCTCTTTGTACCAATTAATTTTTGTCCACATCTATTGCATTTTAAAGTATAAACATTTACCATTTTATATAACCCTTAAAAATTGTATAAAATCCCACTAAAAAGATAAAAAATCCTGCAAAAATTTCAAATAAACCATTACCACACTGGAAAAGGTTTGTAATCATTCCATCAGCAAACATCAATCCTGCAACAAGTGAAATTGTTGAAGAAATGGGAAACACACTTTTTTTATTGTTTTCCAGTTCAAATATTTCAAAAATATAATTACCGCCATCTATCCCATCTATTACTACAGAGAACGTATTTTTATCATTATCAAGGGCAAATGAAATATATAGAGGATAAAAAATCAACTGGACATCTTTGTCTATAAAACTTTTAAAAAAATTTCTTTTTTTATAATTTATTATTTCAGGTTTTTCCGAATGATAAAAGAAATTATCCCAATAAAGATTTTCTATGGAAATACTCTCTTCACGCATATTTTCTTTAAATTTTACTTCATCTGAAGGAATAAAAATTCTCCCATAAGATTCCATCTTTTCTCTATCAAACCCATAAAATTTATTACGCTTTATATTGCCTTTTATTTTGTTAAATAAATCCTGTGAAAAAAAGCCCTTTTCAAGAAAAAAAGAACCATCAAAGTAATACTCAAATAAATCATCGTTAACCCTTGTTTCTACCTTTACTTTTTTAACTTCTTTCTTCACCTCTTTTAAAAAGATATCACTATTGCTGTCATAGATATCATCTTCAACCATAAGGGAAGGTATTAATGATTTCTTTTCCTTAACTCCCACAACCTTTTTCTGAGGACTTAACCCCACTGAAAAACCTGTAAACCTATAAATGGGTACAAAAATTAATCTAAATTCTGAATAAATATTTTCATGTAAATTTTTACTTTTAATAATTTCATTAAAAGTCCCATATGCCTGATTGTAATCAATCTCAGGTTTTAAATAATATCTCCTGAGCTGAAATCCAGAAACATAGTATGTTGATTTACAAAAATCACACACTGCAACACTCTCTCCTTCATTTATTTGGAGAGAACCACCACAATTTTTACAAAGTAACGAATTTACATTACTCATCTCTCTTCTCTTCTAAATAAAACAGATACAAAGCATAAAAAAATGCTACCCCACCCATAAAGTCAAAAAAATTATCTTTAAAAATAAAATAAAAAGGAAATACTAAAAAAAGTGGTGCAAAGAAATGGGAAAAAAACATTTTAAGATGTTCTTTTCTTTCATCAACAATCACAACAGATTCTAAAAATGGGCAGAAAAGATTTCCGGCGTAACCATCCATGCAAAAACTTAACTCTTTACCACCAATTTCACAATTTATAAGAAAAAAAGGGACATATAAAATACCTTTTACATCCTCTTTCCCATATTCCGCCTTAAAAGAATTTATATTCACTTCAGGAAAAATTACCTGATTGATCTCAAAATCAGCCTCATCAAGGAACCTATATTCCCCTGCAGGTATATTCAAATTATAAGGTACAAAAAACATCTCACAAAAAGAAGGTGCCAGGCACTCTAAAAAACTACTTTCACCAGAAATTTCAGCAAAGGGTATAAAGCTTGAGGAAA
>JALULU010000390.1 GCA_027040585.1 Acidobacteriota bacterium
ACCATTGGCATTGCAAAGATAAAGAGATTTACCACATCCACCGTGGGGGAAAAAACCGCAGCGATCACAAAAATTATAAATATGGCATATCTCATTTTTCTAAGTAAAAAAGATGGAGATACAACTCTAAAATAAGTTAGAAGTATTATAAGTATTGGCATCTGGAAAATAACGCCTGTTCCTAAAACCACAAACATTGCAAGGTTAAAATATTCAGAGATCGTAATCATAGGTCTAAAACTTTTCCCTATTTTAAGCAAAAAAGAACAGGCATCCGGAAAAAGCACAAAATATGCAAATAATATTCCACTTAAAAAAAGAAAAAAGGAGAAAAAAAGAAAGGGTATTACTATTTTTTTTTCATTACTATACAAACCTGGGGATATAAATTTCCACACCTGATAAAGGATAAATGGGGAAGCGAGAATAATAGCAGATATAAGAGATACTTTCAAATAGAGGGTAAATGGTTCTTGAATCCTTGTAAAGACAAGATTCGTGTTTGAAGGTAAATATTTTTTAAGTGGAAGGGCTACAAGGTTAAAAATTTCCCTGCAGTAATAAGATGTAAATAAAAAAGCTACTACTACACCAAAAATGGAGTAAAAAATTCTTTTCCTTAATTCTTCTAAATGCTCGATAAGTGTGAGTTCAGGAAGTTCTTCAGTATCATTAGAGAAATCCTTATCCATCCTACCCCTTTAATTCTTTCTTTTCCTCCTTTGTTTTATCCACTTTATCCTCTTCAACTTCTTTCTCTAACCCCTCTTTCACTTCGTTTGTTGCTTTTTTAAATTCAGTTATTGCTTTTCCTATTGATTTACCAAGTTCCGGTAATTTTTTTGGACCAAACAGGAGAAGAGCCAATATAAAAAGTACAACCAATTCTGGAAAACCAAGGTTCATTTTTTTAACCCCACTAAAAAAATTAAATTATATTATACCACTATCTTAATGCAATATGTTTTCTTTTCTCTCCCTTTTTAAATTCCTCTAAAATTTTGTCGTAATTTGCCTGAAGGAGGGCTATTGCCTCCTCAACGTTATTAACCTTTACAACAACTGGCACAAATTTTTTAACAATTCTCTTTATATTTGGTCCAAAAGCCCTTCCACACAAAACTTCACTTTCATTAAGAAGATCTGAAACCTTAACAGCCTTTTTACCATCACCGTGTGAATGTTCCTTAAAACCCTTTGCACGGTTTTTTATCTGTTCAATAAATTCAAATCTATCCCCATTAATATCGTAAATTAAATAGTAATTACTATCTCCAAAATGTCCATTGTATAAAGCATGTCCATCTTCAGATGCTATGGCAAATCTTA
>JALULU010000391.1 GCA_027040585.1 Acidobacteriota bacterium
TTTCAAATCCTTTTAGGAACATTTCATAGGATTTTATGAACCTATTAATTGAATTTTTAAAGGCATAGAAACTACTTTCAAGTCTTTTTACAAGTAGTATTCTCATAAATTTTCCCATATTTTCCTGGGAAAGTTCCTCAGGTTGAGTTAATTTCCTTTTTAAATAGAGAAGGGGGGTGTATCTTGTATATTTAAATTTTTTCGCTATTAATTCTATTGTCTCGTCAAAAGTTTTGTTTTCCTCTTCATTTAATTCATAAAAGAAAGGTTTTGGGTCTTCAACTTCAGGAAACTTTATCCCTTCCTTTTCCACATCTTTTATAAAATATTTGGCTATTTCATTTCTTGTTCTCCTTATCATTATGTATTTTAGAATCTTTTCCCTTATTTCCTTTGCATTTTCTTTTACCACGCTTATGTATTTTTCATAGTTTTTGTTTTTGTCAATCTTTTTTAATTTTTCTTCAAGTTTGTTAAAGAATCTCTCAAGATTGGGAAGATTTGGAATGGTGCTTTTTTTGGGACTTTGAAAGAGTTTTATCTGGTTTAAAATGTCCTTGGGCGAATTGTTATAGGGAGTGGCAGTGACTAAAATAACTTTTTTACCTCTACAAATTTGTGCCAGATCTTCATATCTTTTTGTATCTTCCTCCCTGAATCTATGTGCCTCATCCACAATAACATTTTCATATTCAATTCTATCTAATTCCCTGATTGCATCTTCAAGTTTTCCTATTGAAAAGAAACTGGCATTTACATTAAATCCCATAAAAACATTTGGCCAGGATCCCGGGTTTTTTCTATCAATTAAAGAAGGTGGTGCAATTACCATGGTTCTACCTGAAAGTTCCCTTACAAGCATTGCAGCCATATAGGTTTTCCCAAGCCCCACAACATCTGAGAGAAAAACTCCGCTAAATTCTTCAAGTATTTTTTTTGCATTTAATACTGCTTGCTCCTGATATTCAAGTTTTTTAAAACCTTCTGGAAGATATTTTTCCGATAATTTTTCTTCTATATTTAATTCCTCTTTAAAGTGCTCATAGAGAAGTTTTAAATAGAGTTCATATGGGGTAATATCTTCTTTTAACCATGTCTTTTCCTTAATGGCTTTTATGTAAACATCGCTTACATCTACAGAGTCTTCCCAGAGTTCATTAAATTTTTTAAGGGCAAATTCATAATCTGAACGGTTTTTGATCTCTACATTGAATTCAAGGTTTTCAGTAAGACCTGAAGCTGTAAAATTGCTTGAACCTGTTATTACCCTGCCAATATCTCTATCTCCCTCCTTAAACGTCATTATGTAGAGTTTTGAATGGATGTTT
>JALULU010000392.1 GCA_027040585.1 Acidobacteriota bacterium
TTACAGCAAGAGATGCTGCCCACAAACTAATGCACGAGGAAAAGCCAGATTTTGTAAGGAAATACCTTGAAAATGGAGTTATATATCACTGTGGACCAGTTATCAAAAAAGAAAATGGTGAATACAAGTTTGTGGCTGCAGGTCCAACAACTTCTATTAGAGAAGAGCCTTATGAAGCTGAGGTAATGTGTGAATATAAAGTTAGAGGTGTTATCGGAAAGGGTGGAATGAGAGATAGAACCATTGAAGGTTTAAAAAAATGTGGCGGCGTATACTTCCATGCAGTAGGAGGAGCCGGATCACTTATAGCTTCAAAGGTAAAAAGGGTTGTTGAGGTTTTTAAACTTGAAGAATTTGGAACACCTGAGGCCTTCTGGGTCATTGAGGTTGAAGATTTTCCAGTAATAGTAACGATGGATTCAAAGGGAAACAGTTTACACGATAAGGTCCTTGAAGAATCAAAAAATGTCTATGAGGATTTAATTTCAAAGTAGAGAATTGACCTCCCCAGATCTTTGGGGAGGTTAACCTTTTTTTTCCTTTTGATATTCTATCTTTCATTTTTCTAAAAAATTTCTTCTAATTAAAATTTTTTAACATGTCAGACCCCATAATTTTATCCTCATCGTTTCACTAATAAAATTTTTGCCTGGCACCATCTCATTGTGAGGTCTGTCCCCAACAACATATGTCATTTTTCTATCGAGGTCTGACCCCAATATAATGTAGAGTTTCAATCTTTTAATCCTTGACTTTTTTCTTTTCAAAAATATACTCTTAAAAATCATAATAAATCTGGAGATGTAATATGATTGAAGAGCTTATAAAAAAATATAAAAACTTCATACCTGAAAACTTAGATACAAAAGACATTGAGATATTAAAAGACTTTGCAAGGATTCAGAGGGGAAATATTTTAAAAATGACCACAAATGCAAAGTCCGGTCATCCCGGTGGTTCAATGAGTTCCATTGATATCTATACAGTACTCTTTTCATTTGCAGATTTTTCCCCTAAAAATTTTTCAAAACTTAATAGAGATAGAATTGTAATAAGCCATGGACACACATCCCCTGGGGTATATTCAGTTTTGGGTTCCCTTGGGTTTTTTAATATAATTGAAGCCATCGCCCATTTTAGACAGGCAGGATCCCCCTTCGAGGGACATATTGAAAACCATTTACCAGGAGTTGAATGGAGTACAGGAAATTTAGGACAGGGACTTTCAGCAGGGTGTGGTTTTGCACTCCATCAAAAGATGAAGGGGTTAAATAAAAACGTCTTTGTTGTCATGGGAGATGGG
Source organism: Acidobacteriota bacterium (assembly GCA_027040585.1). Taxonomy (GTDB): domain Bacteria; phylum Acidobacteriota; class JAAYUB01; order JAAYUB01; family JAMOQF01; genus JAMOQF01. The sequence continues at coordinate 1,304 of JALULU010000392.1, forward strand.
GAACAGCAAAAGGGGCAGATAAG
>JALULU010000393.1 GCA_027040585.1 Acidobacteriota bacterium
CATCCCCCCAAGGCTTCAACTCACCATCCATCCAAATATATTTAGCTTCATTCATCTGTATAATTCTCCTTAAACCATTTAACCCGATATTTTACCCAAAAGAGCTTGAAACACGGTTGAAAAGTCAGAGGGGTTGGTATATTGGTTATTTGTGTATTGGTTTATTGGCAAAGGTTTTTCAAGATTTTTCCAATCTCATCTCTACTTCTTGTGTTAACACCAACTTCTTTAGCAAATTTACTCCAACTATTTATTGCACTTTTAACTTCGTCTATAATTTCTTTATACTCTTTTATACCGTATTTTTGAGCAAGTTTTTCTAAATGCTCTCGCGTAGGTTCTCTTCCCTCTCCCAAATACATTGTACTATGCTCTCCACCAGGTCCGCTAGAAAATGTAATATCATAAGCAGGCGAAAATCTCCAAACTCCTTTTTCATCCATCAAAAACGAAAAGTTCTTTGCATGGTCATCTCGGTTATGACTGTAAAGATTAAAACAAGCTAATCTAAACACTTTTTTAACCTCTTGTATGCTTTTTGTTAAATGCATTGATAATTTCATTAAATCATCATAGTCAAGTGTTGGATACCTAAAATCACTATGAATCAACCCCGCCACAGAATGCATATGCACCCGTTTATCTCCAACTCTATCAAATCTTTTTATTGCAAAATATCGCCCTTTCTTACCTTCTAACAAAGCGGTTTTTGGCATTTCTAATCCTGCCTCTTTAGTCATTAGCGAATAGGCATACTCAATTGCTCCAATATCTTTATTATCAAAACTAGAAGCAAACTTCACCATCCAATGGCTAAAACCATCTTCTAATTTTTTCTTGCTGTGTCTTACTTGCTTTAAGTCATCGCTTAACTGCACCAAAACTTTAGGTCTTGCACCTGCCGAAGAACCGCTTAAATTCAACAACTCATCAAGCAGATAATCACTGCTTCCTTCTAATATATTTTGCGAACTTAAAGCCAAATCATCTAAAACAATATCTTCAAATTCACTTTTAAACTCATTAGTAGGCTCATAGCACAAAGCCCCCATACCGCCTTTACCAACAATTGCCAACCTATCCAAAGGCGATATAGACTGAAAATTAATCCCCAATTTCGCCAAATGTCTATCGACAAGCAAACGCCCCCAGCCATCTGGCAAAGAGTCCGCAAAAACACCCCAAAGCCCATTAAAAGTATTATCATCACATCTAAAAACACCCGGTTTTAGCGGTAATTTATAAGGAGAAATCTCTAATCCTGACTTTAAAAACTCTTTGTTGTATTCAAAAAATATATTATTTTTATCGACAACTAGAGAACC
>JALULU010000394.1 GCA_027040585.1 Acidobacteriota bacterium
TTACGAATTCTCTATAAGTACGGGGATAATCCTCTCCTGCAATTAATATTTCATTTTTGTATGTACATTTTGCTGATTCCATGCATAATTATAGCATAGGAGGAGCTAAGTAACTACCCCGCTATTTTAATATTTGATATAAATTTAAAAAATAGTATTTAAAATTCTCATCATGCTCATTATTGAATTTTTTAAATTTCGCTTTAAAATCTTTCAAAGTATATTGTTTTGTAGGAAGCTTAACAGTCTTAACGAGATCATGAATCAAAAGGTAAAAAACCGTTCTTCCTTTATGCGCCATGGGATTTTTAAATTGTAAGTTTATAATAATGCTATTTAATAAATTTAACATTTGGAAAAATTTATTATCAAATTCTTGATTTTCTAAAGCTTCTTTTTGTCCTTGGAATTCTTGTCTATTTTGTTTTAATTCTGTTTGTTGAAGAATGATAGTAATCAATAGCCCCATAAAGGTTAAAAAAGTTAAAATTGGATTTAAAACTCCTCCAAAGAAATCTCCCCACGTTCCGAAACTAGTTGTATTACTAAAGAGTGAAAGTAAGTTTACTAAAAAAACTATAGTTGCCGCATATAGTGCAACTTGAAATAATCTGAACAAGCTTTTAGATGTATTATTTTTTTTAGAGACAATAAGATATAAAAAAGTTTTATATAAACCAAGAGTAAATCTATTCAATTTCTTTTTATATTTTTCCAGACTCAATTAATAATCTCCATTTCAAGTATAAGGCAACTTATTCTAAGAACATTATAGCACTTTTTGGCAGAATTTCAACAATAAAGGAATTAGAGAAATATCGAACATAATGTCCTGTCAAAGCAGAATGAAAGCAGTGAAATAATGTGAATTTTTCGCATAAAATATTTCTCAAAAAAATAAAGTATTTTGGTGCGGTTTGTGGTGACATTTGTTATTTTATTCCCATAATATGGTTGTTTTGTCGCTCTCATAACCCGAAGGTCAATGGTTCAAATCCATTCTCCGCAACCAAATCATCTTTTTTTCAATCTTTTCCTTTTTTCTCATCCAGAAACTCTTTCACATAGTGTGCGGTTTTTCCCGGCCTTTTGAGCATGGGCACATGACCCGTATCCTCCATAAAGACAAGGCGGCTGTTTGGAATAGTGTGGAGGAAGGCTCGACCGTTTTTGGCGCTGAGAACCTCATCTTCCTTCCCCCAGAGTATCAGAGTGCGGGCACCAATCCTGCGGGCATGTTCACGCAGTAACTTGGAAAAAACCCAGTGGCCGTTGCGATACAGATAGCGGGATTTGAGGGCATCCAACTTGGAAAAGCGGCACT
>JALULU010000395.1 GCA_027040585.1 Acidobacteriota bacterium
ATCTAAATGACCACTTTAAATACTCACCTAAAAAATCTATAAAATCTTCCCCATCATTTTGACATTTTAAAACCAGATATTCCTTTAATCCATACTCATATGCCTTATTTTTATAGTAAATTGAAAGTTCATATAAGGTCTCCACATTGTCCACAACAAAGGATATGGGGTAAACTATTACCTTCTCACCTTTAAGTCTTTTTAAAACTTCATCTAAAGAAGGAGAAAGCCATTTTACGGGACCAATTTTCGACTGATAGCCAAGGGTGATGTCCTTAAATTTTATTCCACTTTCCTTAAAAAGTTCAGTCAAAATTTTAATATGCTCTTCAATCTCTGATTTATAACTATCTCCCCTTTTAACAAGTTTTTCAGGAATGGAATGGGCTGAAAAGACCAAAATATATTCCTCTAAATTTTTACCTTTAAGTGTTTCCAAAATTTTCTTTATAATTGTTTCATTAAATAATTTTTCTCTGTAAAAGGGCTTTAATTCAATTAACCTTAAATCCTTGACTTTTCCCTTCAAAAGACTTTTTCTAAAATCCTCAATTGAAGACTTTACCGTTGTAAAGGAGTAATGGGGATATAGCGGTAAAAGGATAACTTCACTAAATTTTTCCTCTTTTATCTTAACAACAACGTCTCTACTTAAGGGATATACATATCTATAAGCGATAAAGGTTTTTATTCTTAGTTTATTTTCAAGATTCTTTGCAATTTTTTCTGTGATTTTTTTAAGAGGCGATCCCCCAATCAATTTATAATTTCCATAGGCCTCATCAATCCTGAAATGTGTGATTGTCCTTGAGATAATATGCCTAAAAAATTTAGGGCGGATGGGAAGAATATTTTCATCTAAAAACATATTCCTTAAAAAAAGTTTTAATTCTTCCCTATCTTCCGCCCCTCCCATTGAAAGAAGAACAATACATTTTTTTTCCATATTACTTAACTCTTACTGTAACATCACCTACACCTGTATCTATTTTAAAGAAAACCTTCCTGTTTGAAGATGCATAATCTCTCGTCTCATAACTATTTTCTCCAGTGGATATAAAATGGTCATTGTCAATTTTTAAAGACGAAGTGTATTTACTCCCGGAAACCTTAAGTTTCGCACCTATATCTGGATCCAATAATATATCCACATCCCCTACACCACTTTTAATACTACCCTCTATTAAGCCCTTCCAATCACCATAGACATAAATTTCGCTATCACCAACTCCACCAACATATTTAAAATCCTTGCAATGTAAATTTCCAAAATTATTAAACACAAGACCGCCTACACCATTTTTTATATTTATAAAGTCACA
>JALULU010000396.1 GCA_027040585.1 Acidobacteriota bacterium
TTGACCTTGTTCCGCTTCTTATCCACCACCTCAATGATCTCAAAATCGTTCAGTTTGTGGAGATTGCGCTGAATATCCGAAATGGAAATCTGTGTCACGATGTTCCTTTCATATTTGTTTTCATATATTATAGTGGGTTTGGGGTGGGGTTGTCAAGGGGTGTTTTGGTGTGTTGGTATATTGTTTCTGTATAGCCACGTAGGGTGCGCAATTGCGCACCTTTTATGAGAATAATTTTTGAATTTCTTCGATGGTATATGCCGGTCTTTTTTTGTGTATCATGGCATGGCAATTTGGACAAACAGGTCGTAAGTCTTGAATCGGATCAACTTCATATTCACTATTGATTTCAGACAAAGGTTTTATATGATGAACATGGATAAAGCCTTTTCCCATTTCACCATAGTTCTTTTCAAAATCAAAACCGCATATAAAACATTGTGTTCCATAATGTTTTATACATTTTTCTCTCGCTTTAGGGTTTCTCTCGTAAGCATTGACAACAACTTGTTTTTTTGCTCCCTCTGATAACGTTTCTTTTTCTATTTCATCTGGGTAAACTATTGTTTTATGAATTTCATTGATAGCTCTTTGTATTTCATCTTGAATTTCTTTGCTTTTTATATAATTTAAGTCTCTTCCTTTGATAATTTTTCTATCCAGTTTTGTTGAAGAGTTTATGATTTGAATATCTGATAGCTTATGACCTTTAGTATATTTTTCATCTCTTTTTTCATCTTTTATGATTTGTCCTTCAAAAATGGCTTTTGCAACCAAATAACCATTATAGGCAAAATATATAGTATCACCTTGATTCATTTTAGAAATTTTTTTTGTATGAAAAAAATAGTCATTATCTCTTTTTGGCAGAACATTTTTAAAAAAGTCTTTTGTTTTTTCAATATCTTCAAACCCCTCTACATTTTGGCTCAATCTAAAGAGTACGTTCATGTTTCAAGTCCTTTTTTAGTGGAGCTACTACACCCTCACCCCCTGATAAAAGTTTTGCAAAGCAAAACATACCAAAATTCCTAATTCCTCACTCCTAATTCCTAATTTTTAGGTGTGCAGCGCACACCTCTACCTCTCCTTCACATACGGTACCCCATCGGCCTTGGGCGCGATCGCGCGTCCGGCGAAGCTGGCGAGGATGGCGACGGTGAGGATGTACGGGAGCGCCTGGATCGCCTGGACGGGGATCTGGCCGATGCCGGCGATCTCGACCCCTTGGAGGCGGATCGAGAGGGCGTCGAGGAAACCGAACATCAGACTGGCGAACATCGCCGGTACCGGCTTCCATTTTCCGAAGATCATGG
>JALULU010000397.1 GCA_027040585.1 Acidobacteriota bacterium
AGCTAAAAAGCAGAAAATGGGTAAAAATGGCAAGCCTAAAAAGTTGCCAATTAGCGATATGGAGTTAAGAAAATACAATAAACAGTTAGATAAAAGGGGAATAAAAACGCTTTTACTACCTATAAACACAAAAGGAGCAAAACAAAATGAAAAAAATATCAATCCTTGGTAAGATACTACTAATTGCACTACTGCCAATCTATCTATTAGCTGGTAGTGTAAGTGCTCAAATAGATAAAACAGCAATTTATCCTGGTGATAGTGTAACGCTAACACTAAGTGCAACAGGTAGCGATATAGAGTTTCCAAAAATTGAGACAATCGCCAACTATCCAGTAACAAATAGCGGTACATCGACAAGTATTGTAATTTTAAATGGCGATATGAAAAAGACGCTAAAGAGAAGTTACAGTTTTTCTCCAGATAAGAATGTTACGATATCATCGTTTAGTGTTAAAGTTGGAGGTAAAGAGTATAAAACTCAGGCTATAAATGTATCTATTTTAGACCCAAAAACTGCAATAGCTAATGGTGCAGATGCGAGTTTGCAAATGGTTGTGGATAAAAATAGCTCTTATGTTGGAGAGGCTTTAAATTTAGATTTGATTTTAAAGCTAAAAGCTAATAGTAATATTGCAAAAGCACAAATTGAGCCACCAAAATTTAATAATCTGTGGGCAAAGCAAGTAGGCAATATGCAAAAGAGTCAAGAGGGTAACTATGTTGTGCAAAAGTACCACTTTGTTGTATTTCCTCAGCAGAGTAGCAAGATTACAATACCGCCAATAGTTGCGCATATTGCAAAGGCTCAAAAGGGCTCTTACGACCCATTCTTTGGAAGAGGGATGAATATATCTATGTTTGGTGGTAATTTAGAGTGGAGCAAAGTTTTCTCTAACCCCGTTACTATAGATGTAAAACCTCTGCCAAATGGCTTAGAACTATATGGAGATTTCAACATAAAAGCTACTACAGATAGAACAAAAGTCCATGCAGGTAAAGCGGTAAATTTAACTGTAACTGTTGAGGGTATTGGCAATATTGACGATGTTAAAAAGTTTAATTTCGATATTCCTAACGCTGTAGTTTACGCAGATGAACCAAAAGTTCAAAGTGGCTTTAGAGGCAAGGAGTATGGTGGCAGATTTACACAAAAAATTGCAGTCGTAGGAGATAGCAACTTTACAATTCCAACTTTGGAGCTTAGGTATTTTGATAAAAATAGTAAAAAAGAGGTAGTTAAAAAGACGCAACCTGTAGATATTACAGTGATTGGTGGAGCAAAGGTTACAAATGCACAAAAAGCTACTCCAAAAATAGAGACAGCACCTAGCAGTAGTGATATGAACAGTAGTTCATCTAATAGTGAGCCTGTTGTCCAAAATACCAATATAGGGTGGTTGGAGTATCTTTATATAGCAATAGCATTTATAGCTGGACTAGTAACTATGTGGCTAGTAAAGAGTCGCAAACCTAAAGAGAAAAAAGAGTTGTCTATTGTAAAAAAGATACAAAAAGCTAAAACCGACAAAGATTTACACAAAGTTCTACTACCATTTGCTAGTGAAAGCAAAGTAGTTGCAAACGAGCTTAAAAAACTAGAAGCCAATATCTATAAAAATGAGAAAAATAAGGCAGACAAAGATGCTCTGCTTGATTATTTTGAAGATTTTGAAGAATATAATAAATAATTGTACCTATTGTCAATAAAACTACATATTATTTGATACAATAATTTTTAGACACATCTTCGCTTAAAGGGTTGTAATGAAAAAAATATTGACTGTAACAATAGTGTCTGGGGTCATGATGTCACTATTGTACGGTTCTACTGCAACAAAAGAGCTGAACATTAACGCTTGTGGAGTTGATAGAGGTGCATTTGTTAACAAGTTAGCTAAAGAGTTTAGTAAAAAGTTTAAAATAAAAGTTAATTTAAATAAACATGGTGGAGATAGAGATGTTATATCTGCTCTAGATAATGGTAAAGCTAATTTGGGTTTTGGTTGCCGTGCCCTTCTAAATTTACCAATAGAGAAAAAGCTAAAAAGCCAGCAGGTAGCATGGGGTGTTTTGGCCTTTTTGGTAAATAAACAAAATGTCATCAGTAACATAACTATAAAACAGGTAAAAGATATTTTAAAAGGCAAAATAAGAAATTGGAAAGAGTTGGGTGGTGCGAATGCTCCAATTCATCTATACCTTAGAAAGCCCGGGGTCTTAAGTGGCGTTGGCTATTCGCTTAGAAAAATTGTATTTAAAAACTTGCGAGTAAAATTAAGAGATACAAAATATATAGTAGCCAACTCCGATACTATACGAAAGGCAATATCGAAAGACAAACTTGCCTTTGCGGTGGGCGATGGTACAAGCGCAGCAGCATCGGGCAAGGTTAAGATTTTAAAAGTTAATGGGATAGAGCCTTCAAAGCGGACAATGGCTAGCAAAAAGTATCGAGCTTTAAGACCTTACTTTATATATATGCCTAAAAATCTTAGTACTGAAGCGAAGAAATTTATAGCATTTTCACTCTCTAAAAGCGGTCAGAAAATCATTGCTAAAAGCTATGCTGCTAGTATCGGTGAGGGGCAAAGAGTTTTTAAACTGCTTAGTGAATCTGCAAAGTTTGAAAACTTTAAAACTGATAATGAGATAAATATGGGTAGTTTAATAAAAAAATACGCCAATCAAGAGCTAACTGTGTATGCTTGCGGAATCGATAGGGTTGCATTTGCGCAAGAGACTATGAAAGAATTTATACGAAAATATGGTGTTAAAATTAAGACCAATAGTAGTGGGGGTGACCCATTTATTTTAGGCAAATTACAAGAGAAAGAGGCAGATATTGCCTTTATATGCCGAGCTCCTTTTAAAGAGGGCAAAGAGAAGGATTTGTGGAGTGTTCAGATAGCATGGGGTGCTTTGGCAATGATAGTAAACCCTAAAAACCAAGTTAGTGACTTAAGCACAGAACAAATAAAAGCAATAATTAGTGGTAAAATTAAAAACTGGAAAGAGGTGGGTGGAGCGGACAGTGAAATCCACTTAGTGCTAAGAAAAAGTCCAAAAAGCGGAGTAGGTTCATCAATGCGTGGTATTCTATTCAAAAATAAAAACTATAAATTGAGCTCCGTATATACGCTTGTAAAAAACTCTGGAGAGGCTCGTCGTGCTGTTTTTAATGATGAACTAGCAATTGCGGTAGATGATGTTACAAGTTCACAAAGAGTTAAGGGTATTAAAATATTAGATATAGATGGCGTAACTCCAACCAAACGAGCAATTATAGAAAATGATTACAAATTCAGACGCCCATTTTATGCCTGTATGAGAGATAAACCTAGCAAATTAACAAAACTATTTATAAACTTTGTTCTATCGCAAAATGGACAGAAAATAATATCTAAAGTTGGTACTGCAAACTTAGACGAAGGTAAAGATAGCGATAGTCAGAATAACTTCATTTTACAAAAATTAAAATTTAGAATGCAAGGTCGTGTAAAAGATAAATAGAAGCCTAGGATGAAAAGGCTATGGTCTCCTTTTCATTTGCAACTAAGGCTTACTAAGTATCTCTAGTTGTACCTCTCCAATACCTTGATGATACATCCCTAAGCGTTTTGCAGCTTCATCGGTTAAGTCGATAATTCTATCACCAACATAAGGTCCACGGTCGTTTATGCGCACAGTGATACTTTTGTTCGTTGACAGAAGTGTAACTTTTACAATTGTATTAAAGGGCAATGTTTTATGTGCTGCGGTCATCGCATAAATATTTAACTTCTCACCATTTGCAGTTGTTCTGCCATGCCATCGTTTGCCATAATAAGATGCGATTCCTATAAGGTCGTGCTCTGAGATATAGTCGTATTTAGGTGTGGGAGATTTATTAATGCTACATCCCGTTGCTAGCATTAAAGAAGAGAAGAGTATTAAAAATGTTACTTTTATGTTTATCATAATATTCCTATTTAAAATATTGAAAGACTATAAATTATGATGAATTGGTAGTTTTTCTAGTAAATTATAACTATTAAATCTTAAATAATGTCTATATTATGTTATTTTAAACGCACAAACAAGCTAAATATTCGTTATCGACCCGGATCTTTCAACTATTTACCATTTGGGATTTTGCTTATATCCTCATGCGATGGATTATACCCTATTACACAATTTACAGTATCTTTAAGCGTGCTATAATAAGGCAGAATTGCACAGTTTTTGTCTTGAACAGATTTTCCATAATCTTCACATGTTACATCTGTACTTATCTCTTTTGTAATGTAATCATTAAAGCCTATTGATTCAAGTGCAACACTATATTCTGGGCTTTCGCATACTCCTGCAGGGATATTTTGCAAGATAATAATATTTGACTTGTCTTCTAAGTTGTCACTGCTATTTGTATTACAAGCAGTTATAGCTATTAATGTTACTCCTAAAGTGAAAATAGTTTTCAACTGCACTCCTTTTTTCTATAAGTATAGCAAAATGTATAAGCTTTGGGTATAATTATTTCACTATCTCAAAATATTATAGGAACAGTATGAGCATAAAAGCAGGATTTAAATGGAGCAAAGATATATACAAAAGTGCGGGAGAGATTACCTACAAATATACGATGCAATACTCATATAAAAAGTATGTAGGCTACCTATTTATAGGATTAATTCTACTTGGATTATTTAGAGAGTACAAATTTAACGACCTTTCAGCTTTATATCTTGGCGTTATTCTCTCAATATACTGGTACTATGTACGAACTCTTTTATATAAAAAACGATTAGACAAAGGCTATAAAAAAGAGGGAATAAATGGTGCCAATATGCAATTTGAAATCTCAAAAGGTGGTATAAATATAAATGGCAATATGATACCTTGGAGAGGCATATCTTTAGCGATTATAGAAGATAGAGGCATTGTACTCAAAAGAGCCGAAGGTTACCCTTTTTTACCAGTAGGCTCTTTTAAAAGTGAAAAAGATATAAAGGAATTTATTCAATTATTAGATAAAAATGAAGTAAAAGTTGTAATCTTATAACTACTTAAGATTTAGCATATTTCTCTATTATATTAAGTAAAATGAAGAATTTATTATAACCCTATAAAAATTACTTATTTAAGAGAAAATTAGTCCAATTTATCGAATATTTATTTTCCTTTTTTTAAATATTTTTGAATTATGTCACTCTTTTGTTTTAATTATGTGCTATAATTTTCGAGAGCTAAGAGAGCTTAAGATCGCTAGTTAATAATTGTGGTTTTGATGCATATTTTATGGTGCCTTAGCAGATAGGGCAGAGTTTTATACATTACATTAGGTGCAAAAATGTTAAACGATGATATTATAGAGAGTCTAACAGGCAGACGAGACTTAAAAAAAAGTCGCGTACCTGCAAGATTAGATTTTCTACAGAGTGCTACAGGGCTGGTTTTGGCTCTTTTTATTGTATTTCATCTGCTGTTTGAGAGTTCTATCCTTTTTGGCAAAGATAGTATGTATGCTCTTAGTAAATTCTTTGAAGGTGACTTTTTAGTAAAAGGTGGCAGTGGGCTGTTTATAGTGCTATTAGCTGTTTTTATTTCGCTTGTTTTTGTGTTTCATGCATTTTTAGCAATGCGGAAATTCCCTAAAAAGTATCGAGAGTTTTTGCGATACAGAACCCACGCGGTTATGCTAAAGCACGAAGATACGAACCTTTGGTTT
>JALULU010000398.1 GCA_027040585.1 Acidobacteriota bacterium
AAAATTAATTGAAAGGGATGTAAAGGGCCTTTACAAAAAGGCATTAAGTGGAGAGATAAAGAACTTTACAGGTATTTCAGATCCCTATGAGGAGCCTTTAAATCCTGAGATAGTTGTTGAGACAGATAAGGAAACAGTTGAGGAGAGTTTTAATAAGATAATTACCTATCTTGAGGATATGGGATATATTCCTAAATTGGAAGAGGAAACTTACTCAAAGGAAGATGAAGAAAAGATAAAAGATAGGCTGGAGTCTCTGGGATATTTGTAGGAAATTGAATGTCTTTTTTTAAAAAAATTTTTGGCAGCAAAAAAAGAGTAATTGTTATTGGAATAGATGGTGTGCCCTTTTATCTATTAAAAACTTTAATTGATGAAGGGCATCTACCTTTTTTAAAGAGTAAGTTTGAAAAGGGTATTTTTAAAGAGATAAATGCACCACTACCTGAAGTTTCCTCTGTTAGCTGGTCAACTTTTATGACTGGTGAAAACCCGGGAGAACATGGGATTTTTGGCTTTACTTTAGTGGATAGATATTACAATGTCTCTTTTTCAAATTTTTTAAATTTAAAATCTCCCCCCATCTGGAAAAAACTTGAAAAGAATGGGAAAAAATCTATTGTTATAAACTTACCTTCCACATATCCGGCCACTTCCATAAATGGTGTTTTAGTTAGTGGTTTTGTATCCCCAAATATTGAAAAATCTGTCTATCCTAAAAGTCTTTTAAAATATCTTAAAGGGATAGATTACAGGATAGATGTTGACAATTCACAAGGTAGAGATAATAAAGAGGAATTCCTGAAAGATCTTTTTTATACCCTTAATAAGAGATTTGAACTTGCTAAAAAGCTGGTAAATGATGAAATCTGGGATTTTTTCATGCTTACCATTACAGGGACGGATAGACTTCACCACTTTTTGTTTAAAAGTTTTTCAGATGAAAATTCAAAATATCACATGGATTTTATAAATTACTACAAAAAGATAGATGAACTCCTTGGGGAATTTTTAAGTGGTATTAAAGATGACTATGCACTTTTGATGCTTTCAGACCACGGTTTTACTGAGGTTTTTAAAGAGGTTTATATAAATAATGTTTTACAAAATGAGGGATTTTTAAAATTTAAAGATGGAGAAAGAAATTTTAAAAACATTGACTTTGAAAATACAATTTGTTTTGCCATGGACCCTTCAAGGATTTATTTAAATCTAAATGGAAAATTTTCAAAGGGAACTGTAGATGTAAATGATTCTAAAATAATTTTGGCTGATATAGTAAAAATTTTTAATGAACTTACCTTTAATGGTAAAAAGGTTATAAGAAAACTTTTTTTTAAAGATGAAGTTTATTCCGGGAAATGTTTTAATGAGGCCCCGGATTTAGTTCTTGTTTCTGAGAACGGATTTGATTTAAAGGCTTCTTTTAAAAGCGATGAAGTTTTTATTGACACTTATTTTCAGGGAATGCACAAATTTGATAACGCTTTTTTATATTGTGATGAGAAATTTAATAATTTGGGAAATGTAAAAGAAGTGAAGGATATTTCCAGTCTTATTTTAAATTATTTTTTGTAAATGTAATTTAATATCATCTTAATTTCTTTTTTAGAAAGGTTGTAATTCTTCATACACTTTGAAGATTCTTTATTAGAACCTAATTCCTTTTTCAAAAGGAAGTTTTTAATTTGTTCCTCTGGATATTTTCTAAAATCCAAAAATCCACCACCTGTTGAGATTTTGTTTTTATCGTATGTTGGTATATGACAGTTAAAACACCCTTTTTGAAAGAAGTGGTTAAAAAATTCATCTTTGTTATTTTCTTTAATTAAACTTTTCGCCAGTTTATCAATAACCTGTGGTGGAACTTTCAAGTTTTTCATCTCATCTACGTTATTTGTTAGCATAAACAGTCTGAATTTTCCCCTATCTTTGAATTTAAAATTTTTAAAAAAGTTCTCAGAATGGCAGTTTAAACACCCACAATCTTCTGGAGTGACAATTTTTTTCTTTGATAGAGATAATGGATTTTTAGAGACCTTCATTACTTCTTCTGATAGGCCAAAAAATGAAATCGTAAGAAAAAGTGAGATTAAAATCAGGTGTTTGGGGTATTTTTCTAATCTTTTAAATTTTTTTACAAAAATTGTTGAAAGGATGATAATCGAAAAAGATATCAGTAATTTATTAAAAGTTTTATTTAGGAAAATTTCTCTATAACCAGCCAGGAAAAAGGAAAGTACAGTAAGAAAGATAGCAATTTTTTTGGGAAGTAAATTTTTCTTTTCTGAAAGTAAAAAGAAGGAGAGAAAAGTTAAAGATAAAAAAATAAGAAAAAGTATTGTGAATAGAAATATTTGAAGATCCCCCCCCCTTAATCGACTCCATGAGAAAAGGTCTTCATTTTTAAGCTTTGCTAAAAATAAAAATAGAGAAACAATAAAAACTGATGCAACTGGGAAATAGAAGAAGGCTAAATTATATGACCTTTCATATTTTTTTTTAAGAAAAGTAAAAAATATCATAAAAGATAGTAAAAAAAGGGTAAAACCTGTTGATTCAAGTATGAGATATGAATTTTTATAGATAAAATCCACTATTTTATGCCAGTCCTTTGCATAAAGAAGTAGAAAGGTATCTTTCCCCTCTATCTGCAGAAATAAATACTATATTTCCTTCATCAATTTCTTCTGCTATTTTAAGGGCGACATAGTAGTTTGCACCGGAACTAATTCCTGCAAATATTCCTTCCCTCTCCGCAAGAAGTTTTGTGTAAGTTAATGCATCTTCGTCAGATACCAATATGTGAGAATATATAAAATCTTCTTTCCAGATGGGTGGTACATAACTTCCATCCAAGTGTAAAAGCCCTTCTATTTTTGAAATTCCCTTATCTGGCTCAACTGCAATAATTTTTGAGCTTTTGTTCTCTTCCCATATTTTTTTCCCTGCCCCCATTAACATTCCTCCTGTGCCAAGTCCTGCGATAAAATAATCTATTTTGTTTTTCCCAAAGTCTTTAACTATTTCACTTCCTGTTCCATAATAATGAGCCAGGACGTTTCCTTCATTTCCATTCTGGTTCAAATAGAAGAAATTCTCACCTCCATCCTTTTCCATTAGCTCTTCACATGCCTCAATGTGGCTGTGTGGATTGTCTCCACTTGTTAAAATGAGTTCAGTTCCATACATTCTCATAATAATTCTTCTTTCTAAACTTTTATTTTCAGGCATGTAAACCCTGCACTTAAAACCCATTGCTTTTGATATCATAGACATTGCTATACCTGTATTACCACTTGAGGCATCCACAATGGTCTTATCTTTTGTGAGTTCTCCACTTTTTATTCCCTCTTCCATTATATATTTTACTATTCTATCTTTGAGTGAGCCACTTGGATTGAACATTTCTAACTTTGTAAATATGTTTACATCTTTTTTTGAAGAACTATTTTTTAATTTAATAAGAGGTGTGTTACCTATAAGATTATCTATTGAGTTAAATGTTTTTTCAATATTTCCCATTTTAATCTCCCATGTTTTTTAAAAGAAAATTAGTATAGAACAAAGATATATTATTTGCAATACAATAGGGTGCAATTTTTATGGATTAAATTTTTTTAAATGTTATAATTAACTTTTATATTGGGTGGCATTATGAGTATTAAATTAATATTTTTGTGGGGGTTAATTTTTGTCTATGGCGGTTTTGTAATCTTTGTAATCCTTGATTTGATTTTTGGGTTTTGTTGCTCCCCTGGTATTACTAAAAAGAAGAAATGATATAGAGGCTAAATGACTGAAGAATATAGAGCGTGGTTGTTTAAGCACAGAATTTCAATACTTTTATTTGCTGTAATTATAGGATTTTTTTTCAGAATTTATAATTTAAATTATGTTGGATTTGCCGAAGATGAAGTAAATAAAATAAATGCCGTTGAAAGTTATTTACATGGGGATTTTACTCCAAACGCTGAACATCCAATGCTAATGAAAAATTTAATTCTTGTTTCAGTTGTTACTTCTCGATTTTACAATGAAAAAATTGCTCCTAAAATTAATTGGCGAAAAATTCCAATAGAGGTCGCTGTCAGATTTCCAAATGTCTTATTTGGTGCATTAACTGCAATATGTATTTATCTACTTGCTTTTTCTTTTTTTGATATAGAAATTGCTCTTTTATCTGCGCTTTTATGGGCAACTGGAATTAATGCCATAATGATAAATAGAATTGCAAAAGAAGACACTTTGTTGGTCTTTTTTATTCTACTTGGGTTTTATTTTCATCGAAGATTTAAAACTGCAAAGCCAGAATTTAAAAGGAAATTTTATTATTTATCTGCTGCTTCCTTTGGTGCAATGCTCAGTTCTAAGTATTTTCCACACTATCTAGGGTTGTGTGTTTTATTTTTTGCAATTCACAAAAAAATAAATCCAGAAGAATATATAGATGATGATTACACTGTTAAAGATTTATTTAAGTATTTAGTAGTACTTGGTGTTGTTTTTTTAATTTTAAATCCAATGATATTGAGTCCTGAGGTATGGAAATATCTTATTTCATATGTACATGAAGGTACAGTGGTTCACCATGGATATTATATGATGCACCATCTTTATTTTAACAATGTTCCAAAAGGGCCCTTTGGAGGTACTCCATGGTATTTTTACCTTTTATATATTTTTGTAAAATTTCCAACAGTGGTTCTTGTAGCATTTATTATTGGTTTGTTTTTTGCAGCTAAGGAATGGAGAAAGGGTGGTAACTTTCTAATTTTGTTTTTGCTATTTTTCTGGTTAGTGCCATACTCCCTTTTTGGCGCAAAGTTTTGTCGCTATACTTTAAGTTTATTGCCACCGATTTACATGGCATCTGCTGTAGGAATTTTAAAAATTTTTCAGTTTGTGAAAAAATATGTAGATGAAAAATCCTTTAATTTTAAAAAGGCAAAGGTTGCCCTTGTTGTTCCTGTTTTATATGTTATTTTACCTCTTTCGTCTCTTATATCTACCAATCCATTTTATTCATTGTATGTGAATTTAATAGGTGGAGGTAAGAAAAGTATAGGGTATTTTTTCCCTCATGATGAGTTTTATGATCTTGATTTAAGAGAAGCAATAAGAAGGACTGTAAAAATAGCCCCTGTAGGTTCAATTATTGCAGGTGAAACCCCTGCAGTTTTTCAATTTTATCTTAAAAAATACAACAGGGAAGATATTAAAGTTGTTGAATTGTCAGATAAAAAAGGAAAAGTAGGCTCCGATCGTATAGTGTTTGTTATTCTTCAACCAGGAAGAATTTATTTTGAAAACTTACCATTTTATAAGCATCTCTGGAAAAAAGTTAGACCTGTGGTTATAGTTAAAGTCATGGGAAAGGATGCAATAAATGTGTACAAACTTTCAGGTAGCGAATATATGAAGATCGCTTCTGAAAGAACATTTCCAAAGGACTAAAAATCAAATGAGAAAATTTTTAATTGTGAATGCAGACGATTTTGGTTGTTGTGAAGGTGTAAATAGAGGAATAATTAAGGCGCACAGAGAAGGTATACTCTCAAGTACCACAATATTAACTGGTGGCAAAGCCTTTGAAAAAGGATTAAAACTTTTAAAGGAGAATCCTTCACTTTCTGTTGGATTACACATCTGTCTTTTAAAATGTGAGTCTACCCTACCCAGAGAAAAAATCCCCTCTTTAATTTATAA
>JALULU010000399.1:0-4765 GCA_027040585.1 Acidobacteriota bacterium
GCTGAGATTTTTTCAAAAAGAGTAAGGGAAAAAATTTGTCCAGATAAACTTTCTTCAGAAGGCTGGAAAGATGTGGTTAGATCTGCTTCTAAAGTTGGTATAAAGAGCAACTCATCAATTTTATATGGACATATAGAGACTATTGAGGAAAGAGTTGATCACTTACTACAATTAAGAGATTTACAGGACGAGACAAACAACATTATGGCCTTTGTTCCTTTTCCTTTTTATCCTAAGAATACTAAAATGGACAATTTTAAAAATGGAAGGGGGTACGATGACCTTAAAATCCTTGCGATCTCAAGATTATTACTTGACAATATTCCTCATATAAAGGCCTTTTGGATAATGATAACACCGCCACTGGCACAAACTTCTCAGTTTTTTGGTGTTGACGATTTAGATGGAACCGTTTTTGAGGAAAAAATTATTCATAGCGCCGGAGCAACTACAAAAGAGGGTATGAGTAAGTCTGAGATGGTGAAAATGATTAAAAATTCTGGAAAAGTACCCGTTGAAAGGGATACAATTTATAATGTAATTACTGTCTATGACAGTTAGCTGGAGGTTATTTTATGGATACTATCAAACTTTTGCTTGTGGGATGTGGAAACGTTGGGAAAAGTTTTATAAAATTACTTTCTTCAATAGAAATGGATGAAGAGATAGGATTTGTAGGAATAATTGATAGAAAATTGGGAAGTTTTATTTCTAACGTACCTATTGCCGCAAAGGAAATATACAAATTTTTGCTTTCTGGATATACATTTGAAGATTTTGTACCATCAAAGGGAACTATCTTAAGGGACTTAACATTTGATTCAATTGTGGATAAAGTTAATATGGATGTTATGATAGAGGCAACTACAACTAATTATAATGACGGTGAACCAGCTATAACCTATATTAAAAAGGCGTTTGAGAAAGGTGCACATGTTATAACTGCCAATAAGGGTCCTGTGGGGTTTGCATATAATTCTTTAAAAGATGTGGCAAGGGAGAAAAATTTAGAATTTAAGTTTGAATCAACTGTGATGTCTGGCACTCCTCTTTTTTCACTTATAAAATACTCCCTTAAAGGCTGTAAAATAGAGAGACTTAGAGGAGTTTTAAATGGCACTTCTAATTTTATTTTTTCAAAAATGGAAGAGGATAAAATTGAATTTGAAGATGCATTGAAGTTAGCAAAAGAAAAAGGATATACAGAAAAAGATTATTCAATAGATTTAAAGGGTATAGATGCCAAACTTAAAACAGTGATTCTTGCAAATGTAGTTATGGGCGGATGGTTAAAAATAGGAGATATACCTGATGTAAGTCTTGAGGGAATAGATTTAAATAAGATTGAAAAAGGTCTTGAAGAAAATAGGAGATATAAGTTGGTAAGTGATATTAAAAAAGATGGGGACAAAATTTTAGGGGATATTTCGCTGGAATTAATAGATAATACAGATCCTCTCTACTCGGTATCTTTAAACTATAATAAGGTGGTAATTTATACTGATATCCTTGGGAAGATAATTGTTGGGGGGCCAGGGTCTGGTCCCGATGAGACAGCATATGGTATTATTTCTGATTTATTGGAAATAATAAGAGGTATAAATGGGGAATAATTTGGAGGGTAGCAATTTAATAGCTTTTAAAAATTTGGTAAACTCCTCAAGGGTTGCTATTCTTTCATTTGAAATGGAAGGTAATTTGTGGAGTGTCCCACTTTATTTTGTTTTTTTTAATAACTCACTCTTTTTTTTCTCGTCTAAAAATTCTCTTCATGTTAATTGCGTTGGGGAAAAAGTTGCAGTTTCAATTTTTGAAGATTCAATAAATTTGAAGGAAATAAAAGGCTTTCAGGGTAGAGGAAAATTGTTTAAAGTTAAGGATTTAACTTTAAAAGGTAAAGTAAGTAGATTATATTTTAAAAAGTATCCAGAATCTAAAAACATATTTTTAAAAGAGAATGTTTTAGGGAAAATTTCTATTTATATGGTTAAATTTGAGAGGGCCATTTTAACATTAAACGACCCTCATTTTTTTAGAAAGGAAGATATTACTCAAATTCTTTCAGAACCTGTCTTGCAATAACTATTCTCTGTATTTCATTTGTACCTTCATAAATTTCTGTTATTCTCTGATCTCTATAATATTTCTCAACTGGATATTCTTTAATAAATCCATATCCTCCACAAATTTGAATAGCCTGATGACAAACAAAATGAGCAACTTCAGAAGCATACATCTTAGCCATGGCTGAAAGTTTAGTAACTCTTTCTCCTTTATCTTTTAGCCAGGCAGCCTTATAGGTCAGTAGTCTTGCTGCTTCAATTTGTGTTGCCATATCTGCCAATTTAAATTGTATTGCCTGAAAATTTATTATTGGTTGGTCAAATTGAACTCTTTCTTTGGCAAATTTTATTGCTTCCTCAAATGCACCCTGAGCAATTCCTAAAGCCTGAGCGGCAATTCCAATTCTTCCACCATCGAGGGTGTGCATTGCGATTTTAAAACCCATCCCTTCTTCACCTAATAGATTTTCCTTTGGTACTTTCATATCTTCGAAAACTATTTCTGAACTTCCTGAGCATCTAATTCCCATTTTATTTTCAGTTTTAACAACTCTATATCCTGGAAAAGTTTTTTCAATAATAAAAGCGCTAATTCCTTTATGTTTCTTTGTCTTATCTGTCCTTGCAAAGAGTATGGCAACATCTGCTGAATTTCCATTTGTAATGAAGTGTTTTGTTCCATTTACCACATAATAATCACCATCTTTTACAGCCATAGTAGATACATTGCCTGCGTCCGAACCTGCTCCGGGCTCGGTAAGTGCAATACAACCCAATTTTTTCCCCATTGCAAGTGGTGTCAAATATTTTTTCTTTTGTTCTTCTGTGCCGAAATCGTTTATAGGGTCACATGTCAATGAATTGTTTACAGATAAAATAACACCCATAGATGCATCAACTCTTGAAATTTCCTCAATTATTATTGCGTATGATAGATTATCCATGCCAGCACCACCATACTTTTCATCATAAGTTACACCGGCGAGGCCAAGTTCGGCAGCTTTTTTAAAAAGCTCCATAGGGAATTCTGCACTTTCATCATATTCCTGTACATGTGGTCTTATTTCATTTTCTGCAAAATCCCTGACCATTTTTTTTAACATTACATGTTCTTCAGATAGTTTAAAATCCATAGTACCTTCCTCGTAAAAAAATTACACTAAACTATAATACTTTAGATTGTTTTTTGTCAAGGTAATAAAGTTTGCTAAAGGCAATTTAAGAACTATTTTTTCCTTGTAACAATTTTCACATTTTTACCATCAACCTTTATATCAAATTCAACACCTTTGCACTTGTATTTTTTTTTGTACTCATTGGTTTTTCTCTCAACAAAATTATAAAATTGTTCAAATTTGAAAGAGGGTTCTTTTCCAGTAACTTCCTGATGTTTTTTGACTATGGTTTTATAAAAATCTTTAATTTCATCTTTTTGATTTTCAGGTGAAGTGGTGACTATTGAATTAACTTCCTCCCTTTGTGGATAGTTAGTTAAATTTTTTGAGAGTAATTCTTCAATTACCTTTTCGTCCCTTTCTCTTCCACCTTCTTCAATTTGTTTTAACTTTTTTCTCCACAGTTCTTTATAAACATTATACCTTGCCACAAGGGTGTTAAACCTGAATTTTTGGGCAAAAGACATTCCTTTTTCGTCGAGGAGTCTCTGTATCATTTTTTCTACCTTCATTTTCATGTTTTCTGGGGGAGTTTTTTTACCACCGGCAAAAAAAATATCATATTCAATTTTAAGTTTTTTTATTGTAATATCCATATCGTTTAACAGTTTATCTACTTCTCTGCTGTTGATTGCCATGTAGGAATTTTACCTTAAAAAGTTTTTTTTTTCACCATTTTATTTTGATTTTTAACTATTTATTGTTAAAATTCTGCAAGTGGAGGTGAATCGGGACTGGTGTCTCGCGCGGTCTTCAAAACCGTTGAATGGCATCGGGAGATGTCATTGGTGGGTTCGATTCCCATGCACCTCCGCCATTTTTTATTCATTTAAATTCTCAAATTGTTTTAGATATTTAATTTATATTTGTAAATGTTTAATTTATGTTATAAATATTTATGGCTAAAAAAATTTTATTTTTTTTCCTTTTGTCTCTTTTTTGTATAAATGTTTTTTCATATCAAAATATACATCTTTTGAATGGACTTTCTTTTTTTTATTTTCCTTCAAGTAAAAATAGTGAAACGTTGGTGTTAGTTTTCAAAATGGGAACAATTTCAGATCTGGAATTTAAGGATGGTGTAAATGAACTGTCTTCTTTAATTTTGAAAATGAAATTGGAAAATAGTTTGAAAAAGGTATGTGAAAAGAGTACTGTTTCATTGAAAGAATATCCAAACTATGTGCAAATAGAGTTAAAATTCGATAGAAAATATTCTGATACAGTCTTTTTTATTGTGAAAAGTAATTTATATAATTTTAGCGTAAGTAACGCACTACTTAATAAGGTAAAGGAAAAATTATCTCTAAAAATTTTAAATTCTGCTGAGGATAATATTCTTAAATTAGATAGAATGTGTAGAGATAATTTATTTTTGTGTGGCGATTGCGGAATTTTAAGAAACTATAAAAATATAGAAAAAATATCCAGATATGATATCTATATGTACATGGAAAAGTTTTTAAATCCTGTAAATATTTCTATATTTTATAAAGGAGAAATAGAAAAATTAAAACCCCTTATATT
>JALULU010000399.1:4775-5706 GCA_027040585.1 Acidobacteriota bacterium
AAATAATCCCATTTCTCTTATTTATTTTGAATTACCATCT
The DNA here is from genome assembly GCA_027040585.1 of Acidobacteriota bacterium. Lineage (GTDB taxonomy): Bacteria > Acidobacteriota > JAAYUB01 > JAAYUB01 > JAMOQF01 > JAMOQF01. The sequence continues at coordinate 4,816 of JALULU010000399.1, forward strand.
ATTTTTGATGATGATTATATTTTTTCTAAAGTGTTTGAAGAAGCTTTTATTAAAAAATTTTGTGAGAGTGTTAAAGTTATAAAAGTTAATTTTGTTACAATAGGTAATAATAGAATATTAGAGATTTTTTTAAATGATACAGAAATTGACAATGCCATTGATTTTGTTAAGAATTTCAAAATGGATAAATCTCTGCTTTTATATTCAAAGTCTGAAACAAAAAAAGTAATGGAAAAATTGCTCAAAAATCAGTTTCAGTTATTAAAATATTGTGAAGAGAATGGTATTACACCGTTTATTTACAGAAGTATTGAGAATTACATTGATACAGTTCAGATGGACGATATTAAATATATTCAAAATAAATATTTTGGTACGAAAAACATGTTTTTTATAGTTCCTATTAAAAAGATTAAAGGAGTTAAAAAAGATGGGAAAAAATAGGGAGTTGAAGCTTAAGGGAAGATATCATGACCATGTTATTAGAGTTAGGTATGAGGAAACAGATAGAATGGGAGTCACTTATTACGGGAATTATTTTGTGTATTTTGAGATAGGAAGGAGTGAGTTTTCTCGAGCAAGCGGATTTAGTTATAGGGACGTTGAGGAAGAGGCAAAAGTATATCTTGCAGTTGTTGAAACATGGTGTAGGTATTTGAGTTCAGTGAGCTATGATGATGAAATAATAATAAGGACTTATTTAAATATTGCAAAGCCTCTCCTGATAATATTTGAATATGAATTGTTAAAAAAAGATTCGGGAAAAGTCTTTGCCTATGGTAATACAGTTCATATTCCTGTTGGTGAAGATGGAAGAAAAAAAGAGATGCCTGATAAATTCCTGAACTTATTAAGTGGGTATGCATTTGGGGAAAAATAATAAATATATTT
>JALULU010000400.1 GCA_027040585.1 Acidobacteriota bacterium
AAAACATTATTTAAACTCTTTTTAACCTCAAGATTTGGATAGGAAAGTTTATATACCAGACTGTTATCAAGCCTTTTTCTTGTGCTCTTTATTGTCAAATACCCTGTTTGCCAGAGTAATGCCTCAATTTCCATTGTATAAACATCAAAACTCCCAAATAACTCATCTGTTGCCTTAATATCCTCAAGCTCCGGGATAAAATATTTTTTCTCTTTCATCAACTTTATCAAAAATGTGGGACTTCCTGTCTCAAACCAGTATGGCCTAAATTTAAGCCCCTTTTTTATAAATAAAAGTATATCAAAGGGATTGTAAACCCTTTCCCCAAGCCACGAATAGCCGTTATACCACTTCCTTACCTCATCTCTGTTTGCTCCCTTTAAATATTCGCTGAAATATTTATCAAGGTCATTCTCAGTGTATCCACATAAATCTGAAAAATCCTCATCCACTGTTATATCTTCAAGATTGTTTAATTTACTAAAGAGGTTTACTTTACTAAACTTTGTAACTCCTGTTAGAAATACAAATCTCAAATACTCATCAAGCCCTTTTAGTACCCCATAAAAATTTGAAAGTAAATCTCTTATTTCCTCTGCGAGTTCTGGCTTTTCAATGTTATCAAGTATTGGCTTGTCATATTCATCTATTAATACAACAACTTTATTCTCATATTTTTTATTTGCACTTATAATTAATTCCCTGAAATAATTCCCATAAAAATCCTCATCTATCTCACCTATATCCAAATCCCTTCCTATACTCTTTAAATATTTAAGAAGTGAGCTTTCAAAAAGGTTTGAATCCTTTGTGGGTATTTGACTGAAATCAACCCTTATCACTGGAAATTTTTCTTCCCAGTTCCACTTGTCATATATGTATAACCCCTTAAATAGTTCTTTATTCCCTTCAAAAATGTTTTTCAGCGTATCAACAGTCAAAGTTTTTCCAAATCTTCTTGGACGGGATAAAAAGAAATATCTTCCACTATCTATTAACTGAAAGATTTTCTCTGTTTTATCCACATATAAAAAACCTTCATTTATTATGTTTTTTAAACTGTTTAATCCAATTGGAAGTTTTTTCATAGTTTTTCCTTAAAAATAACGATTTACATTAGTATTTTATAGGAAATAAAGGACTTTTGCAAATTGAAGATAATTTAAAAATTTAAGCAATTGAAAAAATCTGTTAGAATCATTTTTATCCAAATACTTGACCTTAAAAAAACAATCAAATATAATCCACATTCATAATATTTAGTAAAGAGGTGAAATAAATATGATGGATGATGTACTGAATCAAACAAAAGAAAAAATGGAAAAGGCAGTTAAAAACTTTGAAGATGAACTAAAAACAATAAGGACAGGAAAAGCTTCAGTCCATATGTTAGATGGTATAATGGTAAATTATTATGGCTCTCCAACTCCAATAAATCAGGTGGCAACCATCTCCACACCTGATCCAACTTTAATAGTTATTCAACCCTGGGATGCAACGGTAATACCAGAAATTGAAAAGGCAATTCTTTCATCTGATATTGGAATCACACCTTCAAACGATGGAAAAGTGGTAAGACTCCCGGTACCTCCTCTTACTGAGGAAAGAAGGAAGCAATTGGTTAAAAATGTCAATCAGATGACAGAGGAAAAAAGAATTGCCATAAGACATATAAGGCATGAAGCAAGGGAAAAAATTCAAAAAATGCAGAAAAATAAAGAAATATCAGAAGATGATGAGAAAAGGGGACTTGATAAAGTTCAAAAACTAACAGATGAATATATTAAAAAAGTAGATGAAATGGCTAAGGAAAAAGAGAAAGAATTGATGAAGGTGTAAAATGGAAAAATTCATTGGAACAACTATTATATTAGTGGAAAAGGATGGCAAAACAGCAATAGGGGGAGATGGTCAGGTAACTCTTGGAAATACTATAATTAAGGCATCCACAAAAAAGGTTAGAAGAATATATAATGACAAAGTGGTTGTTGGATTTGCAGGGGGAACAGCTGATGCCTTCTCTCTAATGGAGAGATTTGAAAAAAAATTAAATGAATATAGAGGAAATATTGAACGCTCTGCTGTTGAACTTGCAAAGGAGTGGAGGACAGACAAGGTTTTAAGGCATCTTGAGGCAATGATGATTGTAACTGATGGCAAAAAATCATTCTTGATCTCGGGACTTGGGGATGTTATAGGTCCAGAACATGGAATAATTGCTATTGGCTCAGGAGCGCCATATGCTCAGGCTGCTGCTATTGCTCTAAAAAATAACACAGATATGTCAGCAAGGGAAATTGTAAATGAAGCTCTTAAAATTGCATCCTCTATTTGTATTTATACCAATAATAATTTTGTAATAGAAGAGATTTAAAAATGAAAATATTACCAGGTAAAAATTTAGACACAATGACACCAAAAGAGATAGTGGAATCTTTAAACAGGCATATTGTGGGACAGGATAAGGCTAAAAAAGCCGTCGCAATTGCTTTAAGAAACAGGATAAGGAGACTTAAACTCCCACCTGAAATAGCGGAAGAAATTGCTCCTAAAAATATCATAATGATTGGGCCAACAGGTGTTGGAAAAACTGAGATAGCAAGAAGGCTTGCCAAACTGGCAAAATCACCTTTTTTAAAGGTGGAGGCAACAAAATTTACTGAAGTTGGTTATGTTGGTAAAGATGCTCAATCAATGGTAAGGGATTTAATGGAAATTGCAGTGGGAATGGTAAAAAAGGAGATGGCTGAATATGTAAAGGACAAGGCAAGGGCAAAAGCTATTGAAAAAGTTGTGGATATTTTACTTCCGCCCCTTGAAAAACCTGATCCTGATGATTATTTAGATGAGGAAGAAGATCCCCAATATAAAAGTGAATTAAAGGCTTATGAGAACTATTTAAAAACAAGAGAAAAAATGAAGAAAATGGTTGAAAAGGGGGAGTTAGATGAAAGGGAAGTTGAAATAGAGGTTGATTCCAGAAGAAATTCTACATTTGAAATTTTCAGTCAGGGGGACATTGATGAAATAGGTGTTAATGTTAAAGATATTATGGATTCAATGTTTTCAGGTCCTAAAAAGAAAAAGGTCAAAGTACCTGAAGCAATAAACATTTATACAAGGATTGCTGAACAGGAATTAATTGACTATGATAAACTAATTGAAGAGGCAATAAAAAGGGTTGAGCACTCCGGGATAGTGTTTATAGACGAGATTGACAAAGTTGCAGGAAGGGAAAGTGGAAAATATGGCCCCGATGTTTCAAGAGAAGGTGTTCAAAGGGATATCCTTCCAATTGTTGAAGGAACAACTGTTAATACAAAATATGGCCCTGTAAAAACTGACCACATCCTCTTTATTGCATCTGGTGCCTTTCACGTATCTTCTCCATCCGATTTAATACCTGAACTTCAGGGAAGGTTTCCAATAAGGGTTGAATTAAATGCTCTCACAAAGGATGACCTTGTAAAAATTCTTACTCTCCCGGAATCAGCACTTACAAAACAGTATAAAGCACTACTTTCAACAGATGGGGTAGAAATTGAATTTGAAGAGAAAGCAATACATAAAATTGCTGAATATGCAGAGAAAATAAATTCCACACTTGAAAATATTGGTGCAAGAAGACTTCACACAATAATGGAAAAAGTACTTGAAGATGTTATGTTTGAAGCCCCGGATGTAAAAGAAAAGAAAGTGGTTATTACACCAGATTATGTGGATGAGAAATTAAAGGATTTTGTACAGGATCAGGACCTGGGAAAATACATCTTATGATAAAAAAATTATCTCCATTTATTTTTTTATTATTTCTCTTTGGCTGTGCCCATGTGGTACCGCCAAAACCCCCATTTAAAAAGGTGCCCGTTTCTCCAAAAATAGATAATATCTACGTAAGAGGTGAATTTCTCCATATTTTAGCCACACTGCCAACAAAAAATAGTGACAATTCCCCTGTTAAATTTTACAGGAGAATTATTTTAAAATCTGGAAAATATAAAAAGAATTTGAAGTTTAGTGAAATAGAAAAATATGTTGATAAAACCTTAAATTATGAAAAAAATGAGTTCTATGAGATATTTAGTGGGAAGAATAAACTTCATTTTAAAATTGAAACCAAGATAATATTTCCCAAAAAAGAAAGAAGGTTTTTATTCTTAGAGTTTATAAATGATGCTGGAAGAATTTCTCCTCCTTCAAATGTGGTCTATTTTAACTCGGGCTATTTTATATCCTCACCAGAACTTATGGGTATAAAAATCAGAAAAAATTTTATAGATATTAGCTGGAAATATAAGAATAAAGATAATATTGATGGTTTTAACATCTACAAAACTTGTGACAAAAAAACATCTGTAATAACTATAAAGAATAATTTACTTGACTATAAAGATAGAGAATTTTCATATGGAAAAAAATATACATATAAAGTTGATGCCTATAAAATTTTAGATGGTTTTAAAATATACAGTTACTTTTCAAAACCAAAAACTGTTAAACCAATTGACATATTTCCTCCTGATATTCCTCAAAATCCATCATACTTAATCCTTGAAAATAGTGTAAAAATCTTCTGGGATCCATCCCTTGACACAGACTTAAAGGGCTATTTTGTATATAAAAAGATTGATGATAAATCATGGGAAAAGGTAAATAGCACCCCCCTTAAGAAAAACATATTTATAGATAGTCTCCCAGAAAAGAATGTGGAGGTAAAATACAGGATCACAGCAATAGATCTAAAGGGAAATGAAAGTAAACCTTCAAAGGTGATTGTGGTTTTGAGGAAATAAATTCAAATTTGAGAATATATCTATTTGAGTAAGATAAATTACAGGTCTTACCCCACGAAATTTTCCACTTGACATATTATTTTTTTAAAAACTAAAATGTAAGAAAATGTTTTTTTAAAGGTAAAAAATTAGGTGAAAGGTTTTTTATTTTCAGATTTCTTTGGAGTAACAAAAGGTAATTCAAAATGACCTTTAATCAAAAAAACATTCCATATTGCAGAAAATGGGACAGATATATGGTTGAAAATTACTATGAGGAGTTGAAAAATCCAACTATAGGTGTTTTTTTAAGTGGCTTGTTTATAATTTCCCTCATATTTTATTTAATATTTGAAATTCTAAGTGGTAAGTGTACCGCTAAAGAGAGTTTGGGACTGGGGTTTATTTGCCTTATATTCTTTAGTTTTTTTGTCATTCATTTTCAATCCTTTACAGTGACTTTTGATAAAATAACCATAAGGTGGCTACATTTTTTAAAATTGAGCATTCCAATTGAAAATGTAAGGGGTATAAAGTTTATCTATGAAGGCATATATGGTTTTATCTTTATAATTTGTTTTAAAAAACCATATTTTTTACCTTTGGGATTTGTGCACTATTTCCCATGGGGACATGAAGAAGATCTTGCAAAGTTAGAGGAGATAATAAGTTTTTTTAATGCCAGGAGGGATTATTTTAAAGGAAATGGAGAAAATGATCTTCAATAGGCAATTAGATGGTAAAAAAGTTGACTCTGAGTGCAATTGAAATTAGAAGTTAAATAAATTGAAAAATTTATTTAATACAGTTTAAAGATTTTGTATATAGAAAAAAGTTTTCTTAAAAATGAAAGAAGAAAAATACATTTTTACCCTTAAGACAGATATTTTTTCCTGGTCCATTCTTGTCTTTTTTGGACTATTTGTTGAGGC
>JALULU010000401.1 GCA_027040585.1 Acidobacteriota bacterium
TCCCCCTTTTTCTTCAATATTAGAAGCTGCAAAGATAGCTGCTTACTATTCAAAATCTCCAAAGGGGGATTTAGTTGACGTTAGATGGACTTTGAGAAAACATGTTTTAAAGATAAAGGGAACACCAGGACTTGTGAGGCTTAGAGAATTTAATACCTTAAGGGTTTTACCAGAACTTCCATCTCACAAAAATTGGGAAGAGACAAAATGAAGAAATATTTCCTTAAGAGAATGGTTCTTTCCCTATTATCACTGTGGGCAATATTCACATTTGTTTCCCTGCTTATAAGGATTATACCCGGGGATCCTGTTGTGATGATGCTTGGGGAGAATGCACCTCAGGCAAACATTGAGAAATTAAGAAAAGAATTGGGACTTGATAAACCCTTTTATATTCAATATTTAAATGATTTAAATGGGCTACTTCACGGTGATTTAAAAAAGAGTTGGATAACCGGGCGAGACAACTTAAAGACAATTTTAGATAGGTATCCTGCCACTATAGAACTTGCCATTGCCTCTATGATTTTTGCGATTTTAATTTCCTTTCCACTTGGAATTTTAGGTGGTTTTAAGAAAAATTCCATCTGGGAAAAGGGGGCAACTTCTATTTCTGTTCTGGGTATTTCCTTTCCACATTTTGCCTTAGGTCCAATATTAATTCTATTTTTTTCAATACTTATCCCCATCTTTCCTGTTTCAGGGCGAGGGGGGATATCCCATATAATTTTGCCAGCAATTACGCTTGGGAGTGGACTTAGTGCCTATTTAACTAAAATGGTTAAAAAAAGTATTCAGAATGAACTTAAAAAACCTTATGTTTTATATGCTTATGCAAAGGGGTTAACTAAATTTCAGGTGGTAAAAAATCATGTTTTAAAAAACAGTTTGATACCTGTTGTAACACTTATGGGACTTCAATTTGGTATACTTTTATCCGGGGCTATTATTACTGAGACAATATTTTCGTGGCCAGGGATAGGACAACTTTTAATCCGTTCAATTCAGTCAAGGGATTACCCACTTGCACAGGCTACCATTCTTGCAATTTCATTTACATATATAGTGGTAACTGCTTTTGTGGATTTTATTTATACACTTCTTGACCCGAGGATTAAATTTTATGATAGGTGATTTTTTTAAAAATCTTAAAAGGGATAAAATTGCTTTTTTAAGTTTTATTTTTTTGTTGTTATATATCTTTGTCGCAATATTTGCCAATTTTTTAGCACCTTATGACCCTTATAAAGTTGAACTCAGTAAAAGATTGGTTGCACCATCTTTTTCCCATCCCTTTGGTTTTGATGAACTTGGAAGGGATGAACTTAGCAGGGTAATATATGGCACAAGGATTTCAGTATCCATTGGAATTATTGTGGTTTTAATTACATTTATTGTGGGAATTTTAATTGGTGGTTTATCCGCATATGTAGGTGGAATTTTAGATGAACTGGTTATGAGGATTACAGACGTATTTCTCGCAATGCCAGGAATACTACTTGCAATTGCCATTGTTTCCTTTTTAGGTACAGGAATTTTTAATTTAATTTTTGCCTTAACTGTGATGGGATGGATTTCATATGCGAGATTAATTCGTGGAGAGGTTCTCAAAATTAAAAATAGTGAATTCATATATGCAGCAAAATTTTCAGGAAGTGGACACTTTAAAATTTTTTTCAAACATATACTCAGGAATACAATTGACCCGGCTATTGTTCAAGGAGTTTTAAATTTAGGTGGAGTGATAATATCTGAGGCAAGTTTAAGTTTTTTGGGACTTGGAATATCTCCACCTACACCCAGCTGGGGAAATATGCTTTCCATGGCAAGAATTCACTTATTTGATGCTCCGCATTTGATTATTTTCCCATCAATTGTCCTTGCAATTTTAATATTTTCTGTGCATTTTTTTGGAGAATTTTTAGAGGAAATGTTTATTAAAAGGTAACTCTTATGAGAAAAAGATTGGTTTTTTTAGATATTGCAAGGGCTTATGCATGTGTTGTAATGGTGTTTGGGCATACGTTTGATTCACTATTGCATCCTGCTTTTAAGGAGGCATACCTTTTTAAAAACTATCAATTTTTTAGGGGGCTTACAGCACCTACTTTTCTTTTTATAAGCGGATTTGCATTTTTTTTTGCCACAAATTTAAAGTGGGATAAATTCTTAACCATTTCACCCAATCTTTTTAAAAGAATCAGGAGAATAGTTTACCTTCTTTTTATAGGTTATTTACTCCACTTTCCCTATGAAAACATTTTTAAACCTTTTTATTACCTCCCATTTGAAAGATTTTACAACTGGATGAATGTTGATATTTTACAGTGCATAGCAATGGTGATTTTTATAATGCATGTTACAATTTTCATTTTAAGAGAAAAAAAGTATTTTATTGTCTTTAATTCAGTTATTATTTTAATTGCTTTTTTCTTTTATAAACCAATATGGTTTTTCTTTTTTAAACATCCAGATACCCCGCTTAGTTACTATTTTTCTGGATATTTAAGTTCCTATTTCCCAATATTTCCCTGGATTGGTTATTATTCAATGGGAACAATCTTTTCCTATTTTTATTTAAAGACAAATGGCAAGAATTGGGAGAGAAATTTCTTTAAGATAGCAGTGTATATTTTTACAATTTCTTTCTTAATTGCTTTTTATTTTAAAGAAATCAAATATGAGGGCTATTTTTCAGATACTCCATTTTTCTTTTTGAAAATTTCACTTGTGATTATGATTTTTTCAATTATTGGATTGCTTGTTAAAAATTTAAAGAAAAGTAACAACCTTATAATGACAGCAGGAAGTGAGACTCTTACAATTTATTGGATACACCTTGTAATTGTATATGGTTCTGCATGGAATAGGGGACTTTACTACTATATTGGGAAAAGAAATCCATTTGAAACACTTTTCTTATTCATTGTTGTGTTTATATTTTCACTTACTATTGTGCTTCTTAAAAATTATTTAAAATCAAATATTTTAAAATTCTTTTCTCTGATAAATAGTTCTTTTAAAAAAACTTTATTTGGTCTGGAGAAATAGAACTACATATAGTCCTTTGCATAATTTACATAGTTTATTGCTGATTTTTCAAGATTTTTCTTTTCCTCTTCAGTAATGTCTCTTACTATTTTCGCAGGTACTCCCAAAACAAGTTTTCCCTCAGGGATCTTCATTCCAGGAGGCACAAGGCAACCGGCTCCTACTATTGAATATGGACCCACTTCAGCTCCATCTAATACAGTGGCATTCATTCCGATAAGTGAGCATTTTCTTACAGTGCAGGCATGCAAAACAACCCCATGCCCAACAGTTACATTTTCTTCTATTATGGTTGAATATTTTCCGTGGTCAACATGTATTACACAAAGGTCCTGAATATTTGTATTCTTCCCTATTCTTATGTAGTTAACATCTCCTCTTATAACAGTTCCAAACCATATATTTACATTGTCTTCAAGTGATACATCTCCTATCACTACTGCATTTTCGGCAATGAATACATTTTTACCAATTCTTGGCTTTATACCTCTATAATCAAAAATCATTTATCAACCTCCATTTTATTTAGTATAATCTACTCATGGTTGAAAAAAGGATTTTACCACAAGATTATCTGGTTTTAAAAGAAGAGGTGGAAGATAGAATTGAGGTTTATGACAGAATATTTGGTGATGCCTTAAACTATTTTCAATCCCTTTTAGATCAAAATGCCATGTCAAGTCCGGGACTTGAATCCAAATTTATTGATGCTTTTAAAAAAGAACTTGAAAAGGATAATTTTTTAATCCCAAAGGATATTAGAAATATCTTAATAAAGTTAAGCTATCAGTATGAAATGTTCAAAAAAGAAGGAGGAAAAAATGAATAAAAAGAAAGTTTTGCTAATCTTATTTTCTTTTTTAATTTCAAGTTTATTTCTTATGGGTCAATATAGAGATAAGACAGGTGATGAGGATGAGTATACAAATTTGAAATTAATCTGTGCTGGAATGGGGTTTCAGAATGGATACCTTGATGGATATGATCTGGGATTTAACGATTCTAAACAGGGTTATGAAAGTATTTATCAGGACAATGAACTCTATAAAAAAGGAACAAGAGGTTATAAAACTGAGTGGGTTTTTAAGATAATCTATAAAAGGGCCTATAGGCAGGGATTTAGTAGAGGGTATAGGGATGGATATAATCATAAAGAAAATTTGGTTGTGAATTATTTTTCAAATTTAGATGAGATAGTAACAAAAGGTGCGAAGGCCAGTTATGGAAGCGAAACAAAGCCCACAAAAAGAATACATTTGAAAATTACAGTTCCAGCGGGGACAAGGATTCTTGCGAAATTACAGGATTATATAAGCACAGCCTCCAATGAGAGGGGAGATAATTTTAAGGCAGTGGTCACAGAAGATGTTTTTGTTGGAAATAAAGTTGCAATACCTGCTGGTACTATAATCGAGGGAGTTATTGGGAAGGTAAAAAGGCCAGGTAGAATTAAGGGAAGAGCAGAACTTAGCTTTAGGTTTGATAGGCTTAAATTTAAGGATGGAGAAGTTGTACCGATAAGTGCTACTTTGACAGGACTTGGTGGGGAAGGGAGAATGAAAAATGGTGAAGGTACATTTGAAGGTCCCGGTTCAAAGAGCCATGATACAAAAGTTATTGCTGGAACAGCCACTGCTGGTACAGTAATTGGTGCCATAGCAGCAGGTGGAAGAGGAGGCTTAATTGGTGCCACAATAGGTGGACTTGTTGGTCTTGCTGGTGTCCTTTCAACAAGGGGTAAAGACATTGAACTCCCTGCTGGTACAATTGTAGAACTTTCGCTTGATAGGGCGATTACCATTGAGAGATATGGAGTTAACTAAATAAATGCTATTGCAGTTTCTTCTCTTACTTTTTGGCTTTGGCCTTTTATATATTGGTGCTGAAGTACTTGTTAGAGGAAGTTCTTCACTTGCACTAATGTATGGAATAAAAAAACTTATAATTGCATCAACTTTAATAGCTGTTGGTACTTCAGCACCTGAGTTTTTTATTACTTTTATTTCCTCATTTGATAAGACAGGAGATATTGGAATTGGAAATATTATAGGTTCAAATATTTCGAACATACTCCTTGTGTTTGGCCTTGCCATAATTTTTGGAAAAATTAGTGTAAATTCCCAGTTAAATAAACTTGATATTCCAATAATGCTTATTGAAACCATTTTACTTTTTCCTATCATCAGTGACCATAAAATAACCAGATTTGAAGGGATAGTATTGCTTATACCATTTTTAATTTATATACTTTTCTTAATTTTTTTAAGAAAGGAGAATATTACTGATTTAGTTAATGAGAAAAAAGAACCAATATTAAAATTAATTTTTTTTGCAGTGCTTGGAATTTTTCTCCTTTATTTTGGTGCAAAAGTTTCAATTAAAAGTGGTATTAAAATAGCTGGTTATTTTGGCATATCTCCTCTTATAATAGGTCTTTCTCTAATTGCAGTTGGAAGCTCTCTTCCAGAACTTTTTACCTCTATAGTAGCATCTATCAAAAAAGAACCAGATATATCTTTTGGAAATGTAGTTGGAAGTAATATCTTTAATATAGGGTTTGCCATAGGTATAACTGCAATTGTGAAGCCCTTTTCTTTTGGTGACAGTCTTGCATATCAAAATTTATATTTTTTATTAGGTGTCAGCCTTAT
>JALULU010000402.1 GCA_027040585.1 Acidobacteriota bacterium
ATTGGTTATTAGAACAGAGACTGAGTAGCTAATTTCAAGTCCTCATAGGTAGTGTGGGAATGTTATTTCAATTCCATCATAATTTCCTTGAATATAAATTTCAAGTCCTCATAGGTAGTGTGGGAATCTGTAAAGCCTTCATCGTGAAAGCAACTGTTTGATAATTTCAAGTCCTCATAGGTAGTGTGGGAATACCTTATTTTTGTTTAACTTTAGTTTTCAAGTACTCATTTTTCATATGCAATTTGTCAAAGATCCATGCAATTTTGTGTGGTTTTCCTGTCAATCTCCTTTATTTTCTTCATTACCTCACATAGACAGAACGTACTTTAACTTAAAATTCCCCTTTTAACATACTTAAATTCTTTTTTAATTTTACTTCCTGGAACAAAGAAAAATCCTTTTTCATCTCTCAATTTTACCCTGAGCTCTGCACCATCCCATGGCCTATCAACCTCAACAAGAAGCTCTATTTTACCCTCTACTTCTTTATAATTACTATTTATAGGTAGATAGTTTCTTATAATGCCATCTTTGATGGTCCATTCGTTTATATCATTATTAAACTTATTTTCCCAAACCATCTTTCCCAATCCGTATTTTGAATCTCCGCCAATGTAAATTTTCGAAGGAATTTTCTTTATATCATCAATTTCAATTATTCCAACCCAGTAAAGTTGTTTTTCTTTTTCATTCTCCGCATAGTCGGCTTTCGCTCCGGGTAAAATAACATTTAATTCGTGCAAGGACTCTTCAAGGGCAGTATTTGATAAAAGGGCAATAGCCGTTGACATAAATGTATCGGTGAATTTTGCACGGAATTGATCTTCAGAGTAATCTCCAAGATAGAATTCACCGTTTTTGAATTGAGGAAAAAGTATATTTTCCTCCTTTCCTTCAGGATCAAAGCATGGGAAAAAACAAGAAATATTTGCAAATAAACCCTGGTTTGCAGATAAGTTTCCCTCCTGCAAATTATGCGCCTTTGTCAAAGCCCCCCACATTGTCCAGCCGGGAATAAAAATCCTCGTTTCATTAATCACTCCATAACTTCCCATTCCAATGTGTATGGGCTGAATTTGTTTGAAGACAAGTTTATACCATTTATTATTATTACCACTCATCATCCTTCTCCCATTGCTTTGGCATTAGCAGGCATCATTCATGCTGCATAGCTTTTGCTTTATATCTTGCATAGATTAGCATTTTTTCAATCACAGTTTTTACAAGTAAGGTTTTAGTTAAATCCGAAGAAATTTCATCCAAAAAAGCTTCCTCAATTTTATCTTTAAGATTTTCCTCATGTGAAATAAGGTTAATTATTTTTAATTCCTGCAAAATTCTTGCGGTTTGAATTAACATTGCCCGATGAGGTTCTTTATCCTGTGATTTAAGCCAGATTATATATGCAAATGGACCGTCTTCAACAAGGATACCAAGGGCTTTGGTGATTTCGGTTTCGAATGTGGATGGAGAAAATTCAAATTTAAAATTGACTATTTTTTTTATTCTTTCTTTTTCGTCGCTAATTTTTTCAATTCTGTTGGGTGAATTCCTCCCATATATTTTTTTAGCCAATTCAGGCAAATACCAGGTAATAAACAAATATTTTAATGAAATAGAACAAGAACTTGACAACAGTGATGTTTTTAATTGTTCTAATTTATTTTTAAGTTCATTTTTGTAATTATCTATTTTGTCTCTATCAAATCTTTCAGTATCGCTATACTTAAAACTTTCTACTATATTTGTTAATTCATTAAACTGTATGCTATCTATATCATCTGCCTTTATAGAACAAAACTCATTCAATAACCCCATCCCATATTCAGCACAGATTTTATCAAGATTTATTTCTATTTGAGTATTATTAGTCATCTTTCCCCTCCTCTATATCTTGATTGCAAACTTCAGGAATTTTTACTTCTATTGAAGATATAGTTTCATAAATTTTTTGAAAATTACCAATTTTATCTTTTAATTCTTTTTTCTGATTTTCGATATAGTTTTGATATAAATTTACGACATTTTCTATACCCGCCATTTCTTTACAAATATGCCTTTTATCCTTTTCTAATTTCTCTTTCTTATTTTCATCTGAAGATGAGTTTATTTCATTTTCAACTTCGGTCAACTCTGTATTTAATTCTTCATATTTATTCTTTAAATTTTCCATATACTTTTTCACACTTTCCCAGTATCCCTTTTCATCCAGCATATTCCCTTTTATTTCTATCTTTCCAAATCCCCTTGTTCCCATTCCACCAATTCCAAGAGAAGAAAATAGCTCAAACCCCTTTTCAACAGTTTTTATTACAATATTTAGCCCTTCCTCATTTCCATAATTTTTAGGATTTTCATAAGTTACATCCATAATAAAAACTGTTCCCCGTGGCAAGGCCTCATAGGTAAAAAGTGCACCGCTTTCTGCAGCCCCAGTAACAGGGTTTATGGAAACAGAAGTTCTGGTTTCAAGATTGGAGTTCACTATGTGATGAAATACTTCCCTTGAAACAATACAGACTTTGTTTTCAATTTCATTAAAAAAATCATTCAGATTTCCAACTTCCGAATTACCACCATTGCTTTTTATTTTCCATGATGAAGTATTAACTTCTTTTTCTAATTTAAGCATTATCCAGCCAAAATTTAGAAATGAGTTGTCAGAGTTATCTCTTGGTAAAGAATCTTTTATTGTTGAGGAAGCAAGAAACTTTTCCCTGCTTACATTTACCTCTGTTCCATTTGCGTCAATAAACTCCCTGACAATTTCATCAGAAGTAACCCACACGGTTCCCATCATTGTAGCTACAGGAAAGAACAATATTCTAGCATCTGAGAAATAGGCAAGTCCAGAATGCGCCTTTTCATCACTTGCAAAACCATAGGTTAGACATACAGGGCATACTCCACATGGACTTTCACCTTCCGTTTTCTTGCCTTTTGCACATCCAAGATTAATATCCATCTCTTCTGATTTGTAGGCAAGCCATGAATAATATCTTGCATTTCCGGAAATTGTAGTGCCTGGAATTTTGGGGAGATTGGTACTTGGATCCCTTATAATTGTATTATCAACTCTTCCTATCCTATATCCTCCTGTTCCTACATAGACAGGTTCTCTGGCAATTGCCAGATATTTTTTTGTTTTAAAAGGAATGAAAGTATCACTCATTATTTTCCTCCTTAAATTTTCTTTTTAAAACCGTATGCCACATATCTATTAAATCAAAAAACATTCCATTTAAAATGGAATCTTTGAAAAATTCAAAATCTTTCTGTGTAATTTCACCTTTCTTTGTGGTATCTGATATTTTAAGTCTTAACGGAATACTTAAGATAGAATTTTTTATCAAATCCTTAAAATTAAGATCTTCTATGGGTAGTTTTTCTACCCTATCAAGCCCCCATTCCTGAATTTCGGCAATAAGCAGTCCATAAAGATTTAAAAGTTGAGAAGCAGTAAGGGAAAGTTTTTCAAGAAGAAGTTTCTTTAATCTTTCAAATTTTTCAATATCTTTAAGATTGTAAGGCTTGGGCGAGGTTTTTTTAAAAAGCCAATGCCTTCTCTTTTCTCCCACATCAAACCTTCTTATATTTGAATCAAGATAGAGAAAATCAAACTTAGAAGGATAAAATAAAACCTTGTCTCCTTCTTGAAGGTCTTTTACATGTTTTATGATCTGCCATTTTTTATCAAAATAAGTTTTCCAGCCATTATTGTTTTTCACAACAAAATAAGGATGGAATAAATCCTTTTTATCAGGATCTCCTGTGGAGTAAGAAAAGTAGTATTCGTTATTATCATCCATTTTTATTCTATAATTTTTATCATCTGGTATTTCAGTTATATTGCACACTTCAAGTTCTTTTTGTTCAATCTCTTTTGAATACATCTTTCTTGCAGCCTCAAGTACTACATACATGGGCATCTTTTTATTGAATGCCACAAATCCCACTTTAATAGGTAATCTGTTTTGCACCTTGTTAAATTGAATTTCATATTCTTCTTTTATAGTTTCAATTACTTCCCAGATATGTTTTAAAGGCATAAAGAAAAGTGTTTTTGTAGGTTCAAATTGATAAGTAATTAGAGGATAAAATTCTTTTGGCTTTGATAATCGTACATTTCCTAATGTAGCTACCACATTCTTAAAATCTTCGTCATAAAGTTCTATTATTCTGCTTTCAGGCACATCAAACTTATTACCATTTAATATTACAGCGGCTTTATCATTAGAAAGTATAACAAGCTCAAATTTTGTATCATTTTTATCTTTGAAATAATAGGTATGGGTAATTTTTACATCATTTCGTTCCTCTTCTCCTACAGCAAATTGAATAACCGGCCGCTGCCAATTTATTTTTTCTTCTTTTCTTTTCTGTTTTAATACTTCCATTGCCTTTTTAAATATCTCAATTCCAAATTCTCTTGTCGTTTCCCAGATACGGCGAAGACGGGCAAAAGAAGGATGTTTGCGGGTAAGGTAGAGCAAGAATACTATTGCTTTATGATAATTATCTCCTTTTATTGCATATGCAGGACATTCATATTCATTCTGCCAATCAGGTTCTCTCTGTTCAACAATATCATGAAATACATCTAAAGGCTTTTGTCCATTTTGTATAAAACAGCCTAAAATTTGGAAAAGTTCATTAACTTTTAACTTATTTCCATCTTTTTTATTTACAGAAAATTCCTTGTCAAAGTCGTTTTGCTCAAATGCCTTTTTAATCAAATCAACAAGTTGAGTGTAATTATTTATATTCCAAAGTTCATTTTCAAAATTGCTTTTAAATTCACTATCAAGCAAAGGTTTGCTTAGAAATGTATTTAACATCTCTCCACCGAGCCACTTTCCCAGCTCAAAGCTAAGATATACAAGAGCAATTCTGTTATTCTTATCCGCTATCTCATCAAGCCATATTGAGGTATCAAAAGATGGCTTTTCTGGTTCATTTTCATTCCATTTTTGATTATTCTTCCATTCCTTAACCCTGTCAAAGGCACTTTTCAAACAATCTATGCAAACCTTTCTTTCAAAAGCTTTATAATTGTTTTTTTCTTCCTCCGATAAACTCTTCCAGCCAGATTCCTTGATCCTCTTATCCAGTTCTTCTTTTTGTTTAGGTGTAATAGGAATAGGCCTTATACCACAAACAGAACATTTAAAATATCCTTCTTCTTTGCCATCCCATAATGTTTTTAAACGATCAACCTCAATTTTATGTTTGCTGTTTCTAACTATCTCTCTTCCAATGTTTAATGCTCCACGTGATGATTCTGAAACCTGAATATCAGGCACAAAAATTCCTTGAGAAATAAAAGATGACATTGACTCTATTAATACTTTAATATTATCTGGTTTATTATTTATAATTTCTTCTAATTTTTTCTTATTCCAATTTCCTTTAAAATCAAGTTCTGCTTCAATTTCAATCTTCTTTATTTTATCCCAGACATCATCTGATATTACCAGCAAATTACTGTCATTAAGAGATTCAGGCACAAGAAATACACTTCCATTTTCATCTCTGTAAATTTCATTTCCAATTGGAATAATCACCTCAAGCAGGAGCCTTATATTTTCAAGAACCTTTTCCACAAGGGATTTTCTACCAAGAACATCTGCAATTTTATTTACAGAATGATAAAATTCATCTCCATCAAATCTTACGCTTAAAAGTTTCCATTTTATATCCTTTGGGTTTTTCCATTGGTTTATTACAACTTCAGCTAATGCAGTTTTATAAAGTGAGGCCACCGAAAAGGAATGATCCCATAAGGTTACATCATTTGCAGGACGCCTGGTTTCTCCAAGAGCTTTTAGAAAAGCTTTTCTTGTTTTCTTTAGTAATTCGTCTCTTTTGCTAACCCATATTTCCAAATCTCCATTGTTTGAAAAGTCCTTATCTTTTAGCGTATTTAATATATCCGCAAGTTTATTAGCATAATCTTCTCTTATTTTTGCAAGAGACTTTTCATCTGTATCAGAAAGATTCAAATCTATTTTTTCTCTTTCATACCCAAAAGCAGTTGAGATATAGACATTATCCTTTGATTGCTTTGATTGAGATACATCTGCAACCATTTTATCAATGGCAGAGTCTATGCCGTCAGCACCTTTATTTTTGTTAGATGCTTCCAATAACCAAATAGAATAAGGTAATAAATTAGGTTCTTTTATTATAATATATTTATTATGATGTAATGCTATAAAATTAATTAAAAAACACTTTTTTAAAAAATGTTCATTCACAATTATTTTAGGATCTAAAGATATTTTTATTTTTTTTAGTAATGTTAATAAATAGTCTATATTTAAATTACTATTGTTTTCTATGTTAATATAATTATTAAAATTATTACAATCTACAATTTTACTTCGTTTAGGTAATCTTTTCTTGATTACCTCTTTTTCATTCTGCGATAAACTACTCCTATCTATATAAGCTTGAGCAAAATTATTAGAAAAACTACCGCTATTATAATCAGATATAGCTTGATTTAATATATCAGACACATCAATGTCTTTTATTCGAATTAGTTCAATAGTACATGCAAGGTGATAAATCTTAGAAAGGCTCTGAATATTACATTGATTATTAGTTAAAGATAGAAAATTTGAAAAGAAATCCATTTCACCTCTCATTAAATTTTGCAGCTCGTGGGTAATCAAACTATGTACAAACATGTTATAATTTCCATTTTCACTTTTACTTTCCACAAACTCCTTACTTAACTTCCCAAGGTCATGAATTAATGCCCCTATTTCAGCAAAGAGGATGTCTTTTCTTTTATCTATTAAATCGTTAAGACTCATTTATTGCCTCCCAATTGAATCTACCCCAACCATTCTTTGTTTTTGCACCAATTCCTCTTTCTGACAATTTTTTAAATGCTTCTTTTATCATACTTTTATCTTCTTGCCATTCATCTTCTACCTTTTCAACTTTACCCTTTGCAATTAAGTCAAAGGGGAACCAGGTGAGTTTTCCTGTAATAATTTCTCCTTCTGGAACAATCTCATAGAAAATTGGACCATGAACAGGTGTTCTTTTTTTTCTATCAAGAGGCGTTATTACATCAAGAGAAACTTTTTTAAAATGCAAGTCTTCCAAAATTAGTCTACCTCTGCATACACCTTCTGAATTTACAATTCTATGTTTTTTAAGATAATGCTCAAATGCATCATTTATTCTTTTAAGTATCTTACCAACATTGCTAATATCATTTATTCCTCCAGTTGCAAGAAGAGATTTAAAAGTAAACCATTTTGTATCTCTTTCATTTCCAAAAAGCTTTACAAGTTGCGAACGTTTTTTGAAAAAGAAGCGGTCATTGTCTTTTTCTTCTGAATTCACAATTTCATCCGTTTCCTTATCCTCATATTTTTTGAAGTTATCACCATAGTTTTTATTCAACAATTTGCTTTCAATAATATCAACCGCAGCCTGTCGTAATGCTCCCTTTAAAGAGCTTCCTTTTAACAGGGGTAAACCTGTAGGTCTATCTTTTGCTATGGGATTGGCTATGCTGTAGAAGCTGTTTTCTGATGCTGTGAAAAATGAGGAAGTAATTTTAATTTCAAAAGGAAAAATTCTTATATAAGTACTATCTTCTATTTCTATACTTTTAAAGAAATCATCTTCTGATAAATCATAATTTTTTTTATTATTGCTAAAATAAAGAGAAGCGTTTCCTCCAGGCTTTTTATTTAATACTTTATCTCTTTTGCTATGCAAATAATACAAATTATCATTTGTTTTAAAACTACTATATGTTTCTCTATCGAACTTTTTTTCTTTTAATAAAGCAAAAAAATCATACATAGTTTTTACTCCTCTTTTATAAATAACTGTTTTATTTTATCCTCAACTTTCTTTAATGAACCATTTATCCAACATATTCCATCCTGAATTTCTGAAGGCAATTGATCTTTCCATGGAACATCTATAAAAATTTTTTGTAATAATTCTAAGATTTGATCCACTTTTCCTTGAATAGGTCCCCAATCCGGCAGCCATCCCCAGATTCTAAATTCCAGATTATCGCCATTATTGTAAACATGTGATACTTGAATAGTGGAAAATTCGGGCTCGTTCGTTGACCCCATTAAGAAATGGCGAATAGTTTTAATGTCATTTTTTGGCAAATTTAGGAAATCTATTGTTTTTGCTGCGTCATCATTTCTATTAGGTTTTTCCTTAGACTGTCTTTTAATCCACCAATAGTTTCTATTGCACTTTCTATTAATCTCACAAACTTTTTTAGAATATTTATCTCTAAATATACATCTTAAACATTTCCTCACCACAGGCGAAGTAATAGCCCATCCATTATCTTTCCATTTATCAACATCTCCTTCAACAATTCCATCCTGATATGAATAAAATTGTTTCATGTTATCTATTATTTGAGAAATATCCTCATTTACTTTAAATTTTACAAAAAACATATCTTTCAAATTCGGCAAAGCTCTTATGTTATTTTTTTTAAATAAATTTAGAAAACTCTCAAAATTTTTCCAATCATCTTCTGTAACTTTAATATCACTATTTTCTATTTGAAACTTCACAACCCCATATCCCATAGATGTTTTTGCTCCAAGCATTTCATACTCGGAAATCAAATAAAGCAGAATTTTTAATATAGAAGGAAATACTGAATCCATTGTTACCAAATTTCCATCCTTTTCGCCAATCACCATATCTTCATAAGAAAAATTTAATGTAACATTTCCCATCAACCCTGATTCATAGTGCCAACCATGTTTTTCCTTATTTACTTTAACTATTACTTTATCGTGATAGACTTTCTCTAACTCGCTTTTTTCAACACTTACAGAAAACCTGCCCTTCCAGCCAGTAGTTCCAAACAGATAGCAAACAGGACATATCTTTCCATAAATTTCTGCCACATCTTCAGGTTTGGCAATTTCAATCTGGCACTTATTATCAGAAGTGCTATCACAAGCCTTATATCCCATCCCCCTTACCAAGGCTTCAAACCACCATCTGAGGGAGCCAATAATTCCAGTAAGTTTTAATTTATTTGATTTTCCCCACGCATCACCTGTCCAGATGGGAGTGAGCGTTTGAAAATTTACAGTAATTTCTTTCATACATACTCCGATATTTGATTTAATTGTTTATAGCATAACCTTTATTAATGTATTTTTCAAATGTTTTCTGGCATATTTTGTGTATATTTTTTTGACATATTTTCCTTGTTTCAATTCCTCATAGGTAGTGTGGAAACAAATTTAAAACTGTATATTTGCCCTGGAGCTTTGCGGTTTCAATTCCTCATAGGTAGTGTGGAAACGTTGACAAAATTACTTTTCAAAAAGACGAATGGATGTTTCAATTCCTCATAGGTAGTGTGGAAACTCTCCACCTTCAAAATCAGGCACTTCCACCATCAATGTTTCAATTCCTCATAGGTAGTGTGGAAACATTTGTTTCGGTGATATTGTGATAAATTATTCCAAAGTTTCAATTCCTCATAGGTAGTGTGGAAACACGATAAAACAATTCAAAAATTTATTAAATATAGTTTATTTCAATTCCTCATAGGTAGTGTGGAAACGAAGCACCAGCACAGGGTAAAAGTATCTTTGAAGTATTTCAATTCCTCATAGGTAGTGTGGAAACGTAAGGGAAAATTTTTAATTAGTCAATTAAAATCCTTATTTCAATTCCTCATAGGTAGTGTGGAAACGTAAGGGAAAATTTTTAATTAGTCAATTAAAATCCTTATTTCAATTCCTCATAGGTAGTGTGGAAACTCTCCAACCCCTTTCCAACCCCTTTCCCTGTTCTGAGGTTTCAATTCCTCATAGGTAGTGTGGAAACATCTAAAAACTTTGTTAGTAAATCAACTAAAGCAGGTTTCAATTCCTCATAGGTAGTGTGGAAACATTATAGGATTTTCTCCAGTTATGCCTGAGAGTAGGTTTCAATTCCTCATAGGTAGTGTGGAAACTCAAATTTAGCAAAATCTCTGTCTGATTTCCCTTAGTTTCAATTCCTCATAGGTAGTGTGGAAACTTTCCATAAAAATCGCCACTTTTCCAAATATCGCAACTGTTTCAATTCCTCATAGGTAGTGTGGAAACAAAGATTTCTTCCTTTTTTTCTTTTTCTTGGTAGAAGTTTCAATTCCTCATAGGTAGTGTGGAAACGGAAATAACAAGATGGGGAGATATATGGTTTATTAGGGGTTTCAATTCCTCATAGGTAGTGTGGAAACATTTTTATTACTGCCTCTTGCTTTTCTTTTGGGAGGTTTCAATTCCTCATAGGTAGTGTGGAAACTTTCGTTTTTTCAATCTCTTCCTCAACAACCTTTAGAGTTTCAATTCCTCATAGGTAGTGTGGAAACTCTTTCCATTTTAACTCGTATTTTCCAGGTTTAGGTTTCAATTCCTCATAGGTAGTGTGGAAACGGGAAAGGGATTTTTTCCTTTCCCCATTTGTTTAGATGTTTCAATTCCTCATAGGTAGTGTGGAAACTCTATTGTTGTAGCAGGTGCTTGTTTAAATCTTTGGTTTCAATTCCTCATAGGTAGTGTGGAAACACTCTTCTGGGGCTATTATTTTCTTACTCATGAAAGTTTCAATTCCTCATAGGTAGTGTGGAAACTAAAGAGGCAATATCTTTATTAGAACAAAAAAATTGTTTCAATTCCTCATAGGTAATGTGGAAACGCATGGTAAAAGATGGATTAAAGGAGAAATTTGGAGATTTCAATTCCTCATAGGTAATGTGGAAACGGAGAAGAGGCGAAATAAGAGAAATAACATCTGACCTATTTCAATTCCTCATAGGTAATGTGGAAACGTTATTTTCGGGTTGCCTCTATCATGATCATTATACAAATTTCAATTCCTCATAGGTAATGTGGAAACGAGGCTAAAAAAGGTGTTTCCCTTACTGCCTCTTAATTTCAATTCCTCATAGGTAATGTGGAAACAGCACCCGCCGATCAGTTAGGTTAAGTTCATCATCATTTCAATTCCTCATAGGTAATGTGGAAACTTATTGTAATGTGGCTACATAAAGAAGGCTTTCCTATATTTCAATTCCTCATAGGTAATGTGGAAACTATTATTCCACCTGCCATCAAAAAGATTCTCTTTTGATTTCAATTCCTCATAGGTAATGTGGAAACAAACATAGAACTTGAAGATGATTTTGACGAAGAAGAATTTCAATTCCTCATAGGTAATGTGGAAACAAAGGAAATAAAAAAGCACGATAAAATTGAAGACTTATTTCAATTCCTCATAGGTAATGTGGAAACGAAGAGGAACAGGTAAGAGAAGAGAAAATAAACCTATTTCAATTCCTCATAGGTAATGTGGAAACAAGACAGAGGAAAATCATTTACTATTGAAACAGTAATTTCAATTCCTCATAGGTAATGTGGAAACGCTTACTATTCAGGAGCAAAGATTGTTGGCTATTGATTTCAATTCCTCATAGGTAATGTGGAAACTGAAATAGGAAGAGAACTGTTAGAAAAACTTATTAAATTTCAATTCCTCATAGGTAATGTGGAAACTTCTCTATACTCAATTAGCAGTGCTTGCCTTTTCCCATTTCAATTCCTCATAGGTAATGTGGAAACTTCTCTATACTCAATTAGCAGTGCTTGCCTTTTCCCATTTCAATTCCTCATAGGTAATGTGGAAACTCAGGAATTTTAGAAAATTAGAATTACATCAAAACCTTATTTCAATTCCTCATAGGTAATGTGGAAACATGCTTTCGTTGTTGCTGACACAAAGTATTTCTACGGATTTCAATTCCTCATAGGTAATGTGGAAACGTTTTACTTAAGGATGATGCTCGTTTTGAGTTTTACTGATTTCAATTCCTCATAGGTAATGTGGAAACGTATCAATATAAACCACCTCAAAATACTCAGAACAAATTTCAATTCCTCATAGGTAATGTGGAAACGCTGGAAATGGAAGGTCGCTTGTAATTGAGAGGACTAAATTTCAATTCCTCATAGGTAATGTGGAAACATTAATTTTTGTTTTTTCTTTTGTTGTTTTACATGCATTTCAATTCCTCATAGGTAATGTGGAAACTGTTGGAGTGCAGGGAAAAAGCAAAGAATCTCCCCATTTCAATTCCTCATAGGTAATGTGGAAACGTCCCAAATTGTAACATCCACCGCCTATTTACATGATTTCAATTCCTCATAGGTAATGTGGAAACTTGAAGAGGTTGCCTTATTTCAAAAACATATTACTGCATTTCAATTCCTCATAGGTAATGTGGAAACGTAAGTTTCCTAAAAAAGGGGATTTGGTGGATTATGATTTCAATTCCTCATAGGTAATGTGGAAACAAAGACAGTACAGAACACAGTTAACACAAAAAATAAATTTCAATTCCTCATAGGTAATGTGGAAACACTGGTTTGAAATTGTGGATATAGACCTTTTAAATGAATTTCAATTCCTCATAGGTAATGTGGAAACGTCAAATAACCCGCAAAAGCATAAGGAGATTCCTGATTTCAATTCCTCATAGGTAATGTGGAAACATTTTAAAGAAACAAAATGGTTATTTAGAAAAAAATAATTTCAATTCCTCATAGGTAATGTGGAAACGAGAACAATTAAAAGAAATGGATTGTAGATGGGATAGATTTCAATTCCTCATAGGTAATGTGGAAACTTTAGGAAATTATTTAGTCTATTTAAAAGAAATTTTATTTCAATTCCTCATAGGTAATGTGGAAACAGGTAATAAGATAATAAGCAGAAAAAGGCAATATATATTTCAATTCCTCATAGGTAATGTGGAAACTCTCTCCTTTAATTCCTCTATCCCTTGTAGTATTTATTTCAATTCCTCATAGGTAATGTGGAAACGTAATAGGTTATGCAGTATTATATTTTACTCAAAACGTATTTCAATTCCTCATAGGTAATGTGGAAACAAAAAATTATGATTTATCAATGGTAATTAAAGATTGATTTCAATTCCTCATAGGTAATGTGGAAACGTGTCATCGGTGTGTGAAAAGAACGTTCCCATGTGAATTTCAATTCCTCATAGGTAATGTGGAAACCTTCTTTCTCATGAAGGGATATAACTTACCATTCAGATTTCAATTCCTCATAGGTAATGTGGAAACGTTAACAAAAGCATAGAAAAGTTTATTAATGTTTGATTTCAATTCCTCATAGGTAATGTGGAAACGAAAAAAAGGTAAGAGTAAACATTTATGTAGATGATTTATTTCAATTCCTCATAGGTAATGTGGAAACTTGTTAACAAAAGCATAGAAAAGTTTATTAATGTTTGATTTCAATTCCTCATAGGTAATGTGGAAACCTGAGAAACTCCCCCCATTTAAATTAAGCTTCCTGATTTCAATTCCTCATAGGTAATGTGGAAACGCTGGTGGTGGTCACCAGCAAATTATTAACAGATCTTATTTCAATTCCTCATAGGTAATGTGGAAACTTGTTAACAAAAGCATAGAAAAGTTTATTAATGTTTGATTTCAATTCCTCATAGGTAATGTGGAAACGAAATTATGAAATAATGAAATGGAAATATAATTGAAAATTTCAATTCCTCATAGGTAATGTGGAAACGTGTGTAAATTTAATGATTGACGAAGACGGATATGTATTTCAATTCCTCATAGGTAATGTGGAAACCTATTGCCCACCGTCTGCAAGAGACCTCGTAATGGTATTTCAATTCCTCATAGGTAATGTGGAAACTTAATTTATTTTTATTTCTACACCACATACAAGTGCGGATTTCAATTCCTCATAGGTAATGTGGAAACTGCATATAAAGATTGTTGATTTTACTAAAAATAATAAATTTCAATTCCTCATAGGTAATGTGGAAACTTTTCAGATGCCCTTGTCTATCGTAAAAAGACAAAGGCCTATTTCAATTCCTCATAGGTAATGTGGAAACGTTTTGGGGCGTGTATATGGATTTGGGAAACTTGTAAATTTCAATTCCTCATAGGTAATGTGGAAACAGTGGGGTGAGGAATACATAGGAAATGTTTATATACCATTTCAATTCCTCATAGGTAATGTGGAAACGAGTATGAAAAACTTAAAAAATCACTTGAGATACAGTTATTTCAATTCCTCATAGGTAATGTGGAAACGCGAATGTTTACTCTTACCTTTTTTTCAAAAGGTGATTTCAATTCCTCATAGGTAATGTGGAAACGTTTAAAAATATCCCGTGAATAAAATGTGAATCTAATCTGATTTCAATTCCTCATAGGTAATGTGGAAACGGAAAAAAGGAAGTTTTTCAGGAAAGAGAATAGAATGATTTCAATTCCTCATAGGTAATGTGGAAACCATTTACTTTTATATTTCCTGAATCAAATAAAAATTCATTTCAATTCCTCATAGGTAATGTGGAAACAAGATGAATTTAAAAATTTAAATAATGGAGGTTTTTAATTTCAATTCCTCATAGGTAATGTGGAAACAATTTACTGGAAATCTTAAATTTTTTGATTCTTCGATTTCAATTCCTCATAGGTAATGTGGAAACGTTTATTATTGTTTTAATTGTGGGGTAAATACAAATTTATTTCAATTCCTCATAGGTAATGTGGAAACCTTGAAGGGGAAGTTGAAAAGGAAATTGGAATTTAATTTCAATTCCTCATAGGTAATGTGGAAACTATATTTACTATAAATTAAATATTGCCCTAAAGATATTTCAATTCCTCATAGGTAATGTGGAAACATAGCAGAATATCAATTTAGAGCAACAACTTCAGTATTTCAATTCCTCATAGGTAATGTGGAAACTTAATAGGATTAATAATTCTATCAATAGAATTTACAGATTTCAATTCCTCATAGGTAATGTGGAAACAAGCATTATTAATTTTGATGGAAAAATTTCAAATACAATTTCAATTCCTCATAGGTAATGTGGAAACGACTTCCATTTGTTCCAATTAATTTCTTTTTCATATATTTCAATTCCTCATAGGTAATGTGGAAACGCCCCTGATAAAATTTCACCTGTTATTTTATCTCTTCATTTCAATTCCTCATAGGTAATGTGGAAACGATTTTTTAGTTTTTCTATTTCATAATGTTTTTGGATTTCAATTCCTCATAGGTAATGTGGAAACATATTCTTGTGCTAAGTTTTTCCAAAGTTTTCTATATATTTCAATTCCTCATAGGTAATGTGGAAACATTATATCAAAGTGAGCAACTATCCCAGCAGGATATTATTTCAATTCCTCATAGGTAATGTGGAAACGTAAATTCAATGTTAGTTCATATTTCAACACATGACCCATTTCAATTCCTCATAGGTAGTGTGGAAACAATATTATATGCATTTAACGGATAGTTCCTTTGCTAATTTCAATTCCTCATAGGTAATGTGGAAACTCAGGTTTTTTTGGCAAACGAATGTTTGCGTATGGGTGATTTCAATTCCTCATAGGTAATGTGGAAACTGTAAAACTTGCTGGAACCAATATGCATAGATTGGTAAATTTCAATTCCTCATAGGTAATGTGGAAACTTAGCCTTTTCTCATGTCCTGTGGAGTGGGTAAGCTCGATTTCAATTCCTCATAGGTAATGTGGAAACCTCACGAAAGGCTTAGGTATAGAACCCCCAAGCCTATTTCAATTCCTCATAGGTAATGTGGAAACGTTAAAGACACACAAGAAAATATTATAAAACTTAATCTATTTCAATTCCTCATAGGTAATGTGGAAACCCTGAATTTATTTTTGAATTTAAAAAAGAATTGTATAAATTTCAATTCCTCATAGGTAATGTGGAAACCACATAAAAAAGCAGTCGATGAAGCTTTAAAATATATATTTCAATTCCTCATAGGTAGTGTGGAAACCTAAAAAATTTAATATTTCAATTCAAATTTCCCTTGAGTTTCAATTCCTCATAGGTAGTGTGGAAACCTTACATAAGCAAGTGTCCATCCTGAAATTGCAATGTTTCAATTCCTCATAGGTAGTGTGGAAACTTGTTGGAACTGTGGGAAACCTGAAAGGTTTTCCAAGGTTTCAATTCCTCATAGGTAGTGTGGAAACTCAAAACCCTTCTCAACTTAAAACTAACAATACAAGTTTCAATTCCTCATAGGTAGTGTGGAAACAATTTATCTCTTTTGCTTTTCATTTCATACCTCCTTGTTTCAATTCCTCATAGGTAATGTGGAAACGCTTACTATTCAGGAGCAAAGATTGTTGGCTATTGATTTCAATTCCTCATAGGTAATGTGGAAACATTTTTCAGCACGTTCTGGAACATCTGTATAAGAAAGGTTTCAATTCCTCATAGGTAGTGTGGAAACATTTTCTTTAGGAAATTATGGTTGTATAAAAAAGTTGGTTTCAATTCCTCATAGGTAATGTGGAAACAAAAAATTATGATTTATCAATGGTAATTAAAGATTGATTTCAATTCCTCATAGGTAATGTGGAAACGGCTCAATCTGCTGATCCTTATGGTCCTATAACCAAATTTCAATTCCTCATAGGTAATGTGGAAACGTTATTTTCGGGTTGCCTCTATCATGATCATTATACAAATTTCAATTCCTCATAGGTAATGTGGAAACTTATTGTAATGTGGCTACATAAAGAAGGCTTTCCTATATTTCAATTCCTCATAGGTAATGTGGAAACTTGCGGTAAGAGCTGGATATTTATTTTTACATTTGTATTTCAATTCCTCATAGGTAATGTGGAAACGTTGGAGGTTTGAAAAGGTTTCATGCAATCCCTTCTCATTTCAATTCCTCATAGGTAATGTGGAAACTGAAAAGGTTTAGAATAGACTATAAAAGTGTTCCTGATTTCAATTCCTCATAGGTAATGTGGAAACATAACATATAAACATATTTAAATATATTTAACAATATTTCAATTCCTCATAGGTAGTGTGGAAACTTCTTATACACCACCATCTTAAAAGGAGATTTAAAGTTTCAATTCCTCATAGGTAGTGTGGAAACTTTTAAATAAATTAAATTTTTAGGAGGGCAAAAAATGGTTTCAATTCCTCATAGGTAGTGTGGAAACTTATCCTCCTATACAAAATGGTTTTACTTTATCAGTGTTTCAATTCCTCATAGGTAGTGTGGAAACCTTCTCCACCTTCAAAATCAGGCACTTCCACCATCAATGTTTCAATTCCTCATAGGTAATGTGGAAACGTGGCCAAAGCTTTCAACTAAAATTAAAGTGAAATTAATTTCAATTCCTCATAGGTAATGTGGAAACTCACGGGCCAACGGAAAAACACTAATTTGAAATTAATTTCAATTCCTCATAGGTAATGTGGAAACATTTCTTCAGTTAATAAAAAGTAGTCCTTTGCCCCTCTATTTCAATTCCTCATAGGTAATGTGGAAACAAAGCATTACAATCTTTTCCTGATTTTGCCGTATCAATATTTCAATTCCTCATAGGTAATGTGGAAACAACCTTTTCTCGTGTCCTGTGGAATGAGTGAGCTCGATTTCAATTCCTCATAGGTAATGTGGAAACTTGCTAATCAAGTCCTCGATTTTGGATATATTTCTTATTTCAATTCCTCATAGGTAATGTGGAAACAAATATAGACCTTGCTCAAGTGGAGATGGAGTTGGATTTCAATTCCTCATAGGTAATGTGGAAACATAAAAAATTTTTTTTATCAAATCAAATTATTTGATTATTTCAATTCCTCATAGGTAATGTGGAAACATGAGATTATCAAGATTAGCAACAACTTTTTTCCCATATTTCAATTCCTCATAGGTAATGTGGAAACGTTTTTACGCAAAAACTGAAATATTTTACAATTTTTTATTTCAATTCCTCATAGGTAATGTGGAAACATCTTTTTTATTGCGGTTTCCATTTGTCCGTTAATTGCTATTTCAATTCCTCATAGGTAATGTGGAAACCTTGAAGCTACAGCAGTTGCAGATGTGATCACTTTAAATTTCAATTCCTCATAGGTAATGTGGAAACAGGTATTTTTTGGGATAGGCAACCATTCATTACAAATTTCAATTCCTCATAGGTAATGTGGAAACCACTTGTAGTTAATTCTTTAATCATTTTTTCCCTCCCTATTTCAATTCCTCATAGGTAATGTGGAAACTGCTCCCCTTGTTTTTGTGCCTTCACTGTTTTTGTTGATTTCAATTCCTCATAGGTAATGTGGAAACATGGGAAAGATGCTTGAAGAAGCGTATAAAGAAGAGCTATTTCAATTCCTCATAGGTAATGTGGAAACTATTTTTAACCTGGTTACTTATAAAGACCCTCAAACGAAATTTCAATTCCTCATAGGTAATGTGGAAACAGGTTTTTTGGGCACACTTTTAGTGTGCGTAAGGTGATTTCAATTCCTCATAGGTAATGTGGAAACCAGGTTTTTTGGGCACACTTTTAGTGTGCGTAAGGTGATTTCAATTCCTCATAGGTAATGTGGAAACGGTGAAGTTGCTAAAACAAATGGAATACTTATAGTTGAGATTTCAATTCCTCATAGGTAATGTGGAAACTCAGGGGTTGTTGGTATGATGAAATAATCGATTTCTTATTTCAATTCCTCATAGGTAATGTGGAAACACTCTAACAACAAAAGATAGATATTTAGCAATACAGGGATTTCAATTCCTCATAGGTAATGTGGAAACGTGAAGTTGCTAAAACAAATGGAATACTTATAGTTGAATTTCAATTCCTCATAGGTAATGTGGAAACCTATAAAACATTAACAACAGGACAAAAAGATTTTGATTTCAATTCCTCATAGGTAATGTGGAAACACAATATAAAAGCAAATTTAACAACAAATGGCTTGAATTTCAATTCCTCATAGGTAATGTGGAAACTGAGGAACTGAAACATAATTGTCTAGATCCATTATGCATTTCAATTCCTCATAGGTAATGTGGAAACGTGAAGTTGCTAAAACAAATGGAATACTTATAGTTGAATTTCAATTCCTCATAGGTAATGTGGAAACAAATAATCAATTAGTTTTATGTGATTTTGATTCTATATTTCAATTCCTCATAGGTAATGTGGAAACAATGACAAAAAATATAAAAAAATAATAATAAATACTATTTCAATTCCTCATAGGTAATGTGGAAACCTCTCATAGAGTTTAAAAGTCCTTCTCCTTCACTTGATTTCAATTCCTCATAGGTAATGTGGAAACGCCAAAGGTAGTGGAGATTGAAAGAAAAAGCATAAATTTCAATTCCTCATAGGTAATGTGGAAACGCTGACTCAAATACTGCCCCATCTACTAACTTAACCCCATTTCAATTCCTCATAGGTAATGTGGAAACAAAAAGAAGATAAGAATGCCAAAGGTAGTGGAGATATTTCAATTCCTCATAGGTAATGTGGAAACAGTTGATACCCGACTATATATCGCAACCCTCATCTATTTCAATTCCTCATAGGTAATGTGGAAACACCTTATTTTAACCAAAAAAACAAAATATATTATATCAAATTGTCAAAGATCTGTGCAAAAATAATGCATTTTTTCTGTCAAACTCCCCTAATTTCTGCACTACTCCCCTTCGACAGAATCAATTTTTCAAATAAATTTAATATCATCCTTCTTATCACAGCCATAAACCTTTCTCTCAGAATAGTACATCATCTTAAACTTATAGACAACAACAGAATCCTCATCCTCTTTGTTAATTACTCTATTTATCTCATATATCATCTTCTCAAAATTTGCCTCAGAAATCTCACCCTCAAAAACAGAATTTTGAACCCACTGGAGATACTTCCTGCAAATCTTTAACATTTTGTTGCATCTTTTTTGATTGA